>JBKKBW010000256.1:0-11657 GCA_046713635.1 Dehalococcoidia bacterium | reverse complement strand
TCCGCTGCGACGAAGTCCAGGCTATAGTCATTCGTGACTGCATCCGCGCGCATCAAGAGGAGAAGCGGCACCAGCACCGCGATGAACGCCACGCCAGCGGCTATGCCGGCTCTTCCAGAACGTTGCTGGTGGATGTAGTTTATGCTCTTCTTCATTCTTGCCCGTCTTCCTGCTTGCGATTGCCGAACTGCATCAGAGATGTGCTCGCTCGCTACCGTCGCCACCATTTACAAAACTAACGCTACCGGGGCCCGCCGTATTACGGCGCTCCTACCGCCTGTCACAGACATCGTATCTAGCCCACCATTGCGGCTTCATCGCATCTGAAGGGGAATTCTATAGCAAACCAATGACATCTCACGCGCGCGCGGAGCCCGGGATGAACGCCAGCACTAGGTTACCCGAAGCCCCACCCCACCGGTTAGACTCGCTATTCTCGCGGTGTCCGGCGGCGGCTGCTATCAGTCCGCCAGGTTGGAATGATGGGCATTCCGCCAGCAGACGGACCGCTGCGAAGTCGTCGCGGGGCCATGGTAGGCGTCGCACCCTGGGGCGGTTCCGTGACCCCTGGCGTCTGGAGCGCGTAGCGCAGCAGCAGCAGCGTCCCCACGAGCATGATGAACCCAAGTACGCCTGTTAGCAGCGGCCGGTTCACGTCCTGCGGACCGCTCCCGCTTGCAGGGAAGCCCGGTGGGACTGTCGTCGGCGTACGCGCCGACGGTGACACTTGCGAGAACGGCGTAGACGTTGTGCCGACGCTGGTAGCGGGCGCGGGCGTGTTCGTCTCCGGCGGTAGCTCGAAGGTGTTTGTTGGAGTAAACGTCGCAGCCGGCGTGGACGGGGTAGACGTTGCCAGGATTGGTGTCGGCGTACGTGTCGGCGTGTTGGACGGAACAGCCGTACTCGTCACCTGAAGCGGCGTTGCTGTTGGTGTGCTGGTCTGCGTGATCGGCGTATTTGTGGGCGTAAACGTGGACGTGAACGTCGGCGTGAAGGATGCAGTAGTTGTCGGCGTACTCGTCACGGAAGCCGTGAACGTCGCTGTAGACGTAAACGTAGATGTCGACGTGAACGTAGGCGTCGATGTCGGACCCGTCGGCGTCGCTGACGGCGTTAGCGTGTTCGTCCGCGTCGGCGTGATCGTCGGCGTATTAGTGATCGTCGGCGTGTTGGTCCTGGTTGGTGTGTTGCTCGCAGTAAATGTTGCACTTGCGGTCGCGGTTGCGGGGGTCTGCGTCACTTGCAACGGCGTCGCCGTGGCTGATGGAGTACTCGTTGGCGTCGGTGATGGTGTATTCGTGCGAGTCGGCGTGGCGGACGCGGTGTTCGTTGGCGTCGCCGATGGTGTATTCGTGTGCGTCGGTGTGGCGGACGCGGTGTTCGTTGGCGTCGCGGATGGCGTGTTGGTGTTCGTTGGTGTGGCGGACGCCGTGTTCGTTGGTGTGGCGGACGCCGTGTTCGTTGGCGTGGCGGACGCCGTGTTCGTTGGCGTGCTCGTGACTGCGCTGGTGGCCGAAGCGGTGCTGGTTGCCGTCAAGGTCACAGGCGTGCTGGTCGACGTAGGCGTCAGCGTCCTCGACGGCGTGGATGTTGGCGTCGGCGAGCTCGTTGGCGTGGACGTTGGCTCGGAGCAGTTGATAGTCAGCACATCGCTGGCTTTCAGTTCGAAGCGGTTTCCGCCGATGCCCGGGCGATCGTAGAAGCTCACATTCGCTCCGGTGCCACCGACTAGGGTGACGGTGCCGGACCCAGTCTTACAGGTGACGCTCAGGTTGACCAGCGGACCGACATAGTTGTTCAACTCGACCGAAGAGATATCCTTGCATTGGATTATGTATTGACCAGTCGTGCCCTTGGCCTGGATCAACGGAGGGTGCGGGCAAAACTTCGCGGTTGCAGAGCCATTCTGTATGTTAATTCCGCCCGTTGTCTGCAGGACGATCTGATACCCGGAGAAGCCAGGAACACCGTTCACAATCGGGATCACTGTCGCATTGACCTCGATGGTGAACGTCGTGCCCGTGGGAAACGAGCATTTGGCTGCGGTCGTGCACGTCCCCCCAGCCGCCTTAATAGACATGTCGACGTTGTCCGCAGCAGCGAAGCGAATGAAGCCGAAGGTTCCGAATAAGGACGCAGCAAAGGCGGTGGCCAGCAAGGCAAGGAATGCGCCCAGCCAGACGGCGCCGCGCGAGGGTCGCTGGCGAGGAGGTATTGATCCGCCCGAGGACACAGCTAACCTATCGGACGGCTTGCTCGCCAGCCGCCGTACAGGAATCTCCCTGAAGGGGCTATCGTTCATTTCTTGAGCCAATACACCGCTTCCCCATCATTATTCTTTAACAGTCCAGTCTCTTGACTATTACATACATTCGTTATGTTACCCAAGCCAGATTCGCAATGCCTAGTCCTCTCGAGCGAAGCAGAAGGCCCAAACCTGGCTCGCCCCAGCCTCTTTAAGTGCCTCGGCGCACTCCGCCAGCGTCGCCCCGGTCGTCGTTACATCATCTACAAGCAGCACGGAGCGCCCTTCGACCAGCCCCGGCCGGCCACGGAAAGCCCCCGCCACGTTGCGCTGCCGTTCCTTCGCGCCGGCCGTTCGCGCCTGCTGCGGCGTCCTTCGTCGGCGCTCGATTGCCCGGACCTGAACCGGAACCTGCAACTGCTCTCCTATATATCTGGCGAGGAGTTCGGCCTGGTTGTAGCCGCGCGTTCGCTTCCGGGTACCGTGGAGTGGCACCGGCACAATTGCGCTGAAGTCACCGCGCTCTGATCGAATGACATCGACGCAGAGTCCTCCTATCGATGGTACCAAGGCCGTGATACCACGATACTTGAGGGAATGGACGAGGTCGCGGGCGAGGCCATGATAACCGTAGGCCGCTCGCAGAGCATCGAACGGCGGAGGTTCCAGCTGGCAGGGGATGCATAGGTCGCCGGCGTCCGGCCGCCAGCAGCGCCGGCATCGTGGCGGACCGGCAGGTTCTAGGCTCGCGATGCAGGCGTCGCAGATGAAGGTGCCGTCCGCGCCGCAGCCAGCGCAGCGCGGCGGAAACACGAAGTTCAGTGCGGAACGTCCGATTCGCTCCAGAAGTGATGCGTTGGCCACCTGCCAGCCTCCTGTTTTGTGCACGCAGCGTAGCAGTCAATTATCTGCCATGCAGCCCTGAGAACAGGTCATATATACTGGGGCAGCTATGCAAACTGAGTTAAGGCTTCGATAATGAAGGTGAGCATTCGTCTCTTTGCTGGCCTCCACGAGCTGCTCGGTCAGCGCGACGTGACGCTGGAGTTGCCCGAGACAGCCACTGTCGCGGATCTGCGCGATCGACTCGCCGAACAGTATCCGGTTGTGACGCCGTACCTTTCGACATTGATCTGCGCAGTTGACGACGAGTACGTTCCAAGCGAGCACACACTTCGCGACGGTGACGACGTGGCCCTGATCCCCCCGGTCAGCGGTGGCTCCGACGGGCCGTTCCGGGTGACGGCTGAGGCATTGGATGCAAACGAACTGCTCACTGCCGTCCGCCAGGACGAGAGCGGCGCCGTTGTTCTCTTTCATGGCGTGGCCCGCAACAACTCGGAGGGGCGTCGGGTGATCGCGCTTGAGTATGAGGCGCACGCGTCGCTGGCGGAGAAAAAGCTGCGAGAAGTAGCCCGCGAAGTTCGCGAGCGCTGGCCGATTACTGCCATCGCTGCATTGCATCGCACGGGGCGGCTCGCGATCGGCGAGACCAGTTTGCTCGTCGCAGTTTCATCGCCGCATCGCAAGGAAGCGTTCGAAGCGTCGCAGTACGCCGTCGATCGGATCAAGCAGATCGTGCCTGTATGGAAGAAAGAGATCTGGGAGGACGGCACCGGCGAGTGGGTATCAGGCCGTCCTGTCGATGTCCAAGAGCGCGCTAAGGCGCGCCGCTAGGTCGTCGCTTCCACCAACACCTCGTCGCGCACAACAGCCGGGCCCACGACTTCTATCTCGCGCGCTGTCTTGTAGCATGAGTCGCAGTAGACAGGGCGATTCAACCGCGGCACGAACGGGACAGTTGTCTCGGCGCTGCACGCCGCACACACAACCGTGCTGGTGCGGTGGTACAACTGTCGCTCGCGGCGGCGCTCCTCGCGACAGACTGGACAGCGCTGCGGTTCATTGAGCAGGCCCTTCTCTAGGAAGAACCCCTGCTCCCCCGATGAGAAAAGGAACGCCTCAGCGCAATCCTTGCAGATGATGGTCTTATCCTCAAGTACCATCCCGTCCCTCCTTGGACACACTGCTGAAGAGAAGCGAGCCTCCAGAACGCTCGCGCGTGTCGGGGAGTGTAGGGACTCAGTGAGAAGATGTCAAGGGCGTGACGCCGCTCCTTGGTGTACCGCCGGCGTCACCGAGCGTTGCGCGAGGATCGCCTTAACGAATCCGGCTCATCCTGGCTCGATGACGCTTCACGTTTCGGGTGCCGCTGAGGTGGCAGCTTGTACGGTGGGGCGGTGATTGGCACCTCCGTGACGATTCCGTAGTCCCAGAGCCTAGCGGCGAAGCGATTGCCGATATCGTCGCTCATCATGGCGGCTTCGGTAAGCGTGGTAGTAAAGACAGTGGGCAGCTTGTTCTCGTATCTGTAGTCGATCAAGTTGAAGAGCTGCTCGTTGGCCCACTCACTCTTCCATGTGCTCGTTCGTTTGAAGAACAGGTCATCCAGAATCAAGAGCTGCGCCGTTGCAAGCTCCTCGGCTGCTTCGCTCAGCCGCAGCTCCGCGTTATCGTCGAACGTGCTCCGATACAGCTGAAGCAGGCGGCTCACTTTCACGAGCACCGGAATCTCGCCGCGGGTCAACCGATCGTTAGCGATCGCTGCGGCCAGGTGCGTCTTGCCACATCCGGGGCCGCCAGTCAGGAGCAACCATCCGTCCAAGTGCTCCGCAAACTGCGAAGCGGCGACCCGCGCAAGACGCAGGCTTTCGCGGTTGCCTTCGGGCAAGCGATGGCCCGTGATATCAAAGTTCTGAAACGTCATCGACCTGATGCGGGGCTGAAACAGGCCATTGATGTCCTGATACTCCAAGACACTGCGCTGCCCCAGGTCATACACACGGACAAGCCCAGGATCCGTCAGCCTGGCGCGAAGTCGGTCGTCCATTCGTCGCAGCGGAACGTTCGTCGTGATGACGGTCGGCAGGCGGCTGTTGTAACGATAGTTGATGATCTGAAAGAGCTTCTCCTGCGCCCATGCCGTTCCGCTCTCCGTTCCCAGGTCGTCCAGGATGAGCACGGGAGCATTGCGGACCTGCTCGAAGAGCTGGTCATACGTGATGTCAGTGTCCGGTTGGTACGTCGCGCGAAGGTGATCGAGCAAATCTGGAACAATGACAAACAGCGCGGGTATGCCGCGCTGTAGGCAGCCGTTGCCGATGGCCGCGGCGATGTGGGTCTTGCCGCAGCCAGAAAGCCCGACCATCAGCAACCAACCTTCAGGATCACGAACAAATTCCTCTGCATCCGTGACGCATTGCTGAAACGCCGTGCGGTACTTGGGGCTTGTTGTCAGCCCCATGCGATTCAGGTTGTCAAAGGTCAGCCGGGTAAGCGGCCCCAGGTTGCTGTAGCGCTGCAAGCGCGACGTACGCGCCTCTCTACTCTCTAGCTCAACGCAGCGACACGGCATAGCCCTGCCGAAATCAGGGTGCTCCAACGGCAAGTCGCGACGAACGAAGCTGCCACCTTGACAGATCGGGCAGGCAGCGGAGGCCCCGTCGGCCGAATGGGGGGACAGGGCGGGCGGGCGATCGCCTGACGTCACAGTCTCTCGGTCGAACCCCTTTCGGAACGAGGGTGGAACGGGGCTTAGCAGTTCGTCAAGCCGCGGCATCTACTCGTACGCCGGTTCCGGCTCGAAGGACGCAAGGTCTTCGAAGCGTGTGAGGTTCTTCCGGAAACGGAGATGGACGTTGCCCGTGGGGCCGTTCCGGTGCTTCGCGACGATAATCTGTGCGATGCCTTCCGGGAACGGGCGCTCCGGGTTCATCGTCTGCCACTGTTCCTCGTTCGTGTATACGTCCTCCCGGTAGATAAACATGACGGTGTCCGCATCCTGCTCAATGCTGCCGCTTTCTCGCAGATCGCTCAGCATGGGGACGTGCGGCACGCGCTGCTCCGGCGCTCGCGAGAGCTGCGAGCAGGCGATCACGGCGACATCCAGCTCGCGCGCAAGTCCCTTGAGCGACCGCGAGATCTCGCTCACTTCCGCGACGCGATTGTCGCCACGACTGGAACCTTGGATGAGCTGCAGGTAGTCGACGACGATCAGATCGAGCTGACGTTCGCGGTTGAGCCGGTGCGCCTTCGCGCGAATCTCCGACACGCGCTGCACGGCCGTGTCATCGATATAGATCTCCTTCGTGCTGAGGTGGCCCATCGCGTCCAGCACTCGCTGCTCCTGTGCTTCGTTCTGATCACCAAGGCGCAGGCGCGTGGAATCGATGCCGGATTCAGAGGCGAGCAGGCGTTGGGCGAGCTGCATCGATGCCATCTCGAGCGAGAAGAGCGCAACTCGCGCGTCCTGGCCGAACGCCGCGTTCCGGGCGATGTTCAAAGCGAGCGATGTCTTCCCCAAGCTGGGACGTGCCGCGATGATGACCAGGTCAGAGCGCTTGAGACCGCCGAGGATCGTATCGAGATCGACGAAGCCAGTACGGATGGCTGACATGGTGCTCGAATCGCGGGACTCGATGCCCGGCTCCTCGTAGTGCTGGTCCATCAGGTGGCGGATATGGACGAAGTCGCCGACCTTATCGCTGCTACGCAGCGCCATGATCAGCTCTTCAGCACGAGCGAGCACCGTGTCGAGCTTGGGCCCACCCTCGTACGCCATCTCGGCGATCTGGCGCGTGGCGCCGATCAGACCGCGGTAGATGCTGTCGCGCTGGACGATACGCGCGTAGTGTTCGACGCCGATTGGGGTGGGCAGCTCGGTGATAACTTTGGAGAGGAACGCAGGCCCGCCTGCGTCATCAAGAAGGTTGCGGCGTGTCAGCTCGTGAGCCACCGTGACCTGGTTAATCGATTCGGTCCGATCCCAGAGCGCAAGGCACGCTTCGTAGATCCAGCGGTTCTGCTCGCGGAAGAAATCCTCTGGCCGGATGATGCTCTGGATCTTGTAGATGGCGTCTTCGTCGATCATGAGCGAGGCGATAACCGCCTCCTCGGCGTCGACATCAAATGGGGGAAGTCGCTGTTCAGTCGCGACCATCTGCACCGCACTCCCTGCGACAGCTCATCTGTCTTCCTTCACCGAGCGACGGTTCCATCCGTCGTAGTTGTTATGCGGAAACTTCGATCAGTTCAGCCTAGGCCGACGGCTTTGGTATGGGCAGCTTGTCTTCCTTCATGCCTTCGAGGTGAAACTCGATCGCTTCGCGGATGAGGCGCTCCACTTCATTCCTGGTCCTACCAGTAGCGATACAGCCGGGTAGGTCAGACACGTACGCCGCGTAGTTCCGTGGAGACTTCTCGAACACAGCCGCGTACTTCATGTGGACCCTCGGCAGTTCTTACGCTCCTTCGTCCTCGGCGTCTTCGTCCTCTGCTTCCGCCTTCGCCCCGTCGCCAGCTGCTTCGTCCAGCGCTTCGGCTTCTGCGACTGCAGTCGCTTCCGCCGACTCGGTCTCTTCCACAGCTTCTTCCTCTGCGCCCTCGGCGAAGACTTCGAGCTCGATCGTCGCTTCGACGTTGCGCGTGAGGCGAAGGCGGATCGGCTGGACGCCAACCTCCTTGATCGACTCGGGCAGGAGCACCTTCCGGTGATCGAAGTCGTCGCCGATCAGCTTCGACACCTCGTCAGCGATGTGGACGCTCGTTACGGAGCCGAAGAGCTTGCCTTGCTCTCCCGCACGGGCCTCGATGCGGATGCGCGAGCCTTCAAGACGGGCCGCGATGGCACCAGCGTCCTTGTCGAGTTCGCTCTGGCGCTTCTCCTCAACCTTCGCGCGCGAAGCGGCGCGGGTAATGTACGGCTCCACAGCGGGAGCGGCGAGCCCACGCGGCAACAGGTAATTGCGAGCGAAGCCGGACTTCACGTCCTTCGTTTCGCCGACCTGTGCGGTCCCTTCGACGTTCTCCAGGAAGATGACTTTCATTGCGCGCTCCTCAAAATGATGGCGCCCCTCATGGAAGGACACCATCGGACTTCCATCTTGCTGTTCAGCAGCTCACCGATCAAGCGATAACGGGTCGCATGGCAGCTTATCTTCCCACACGTTGGAAGTGAAGGCGCCCTGACCTCTAGAACAAATGTACGATAGTCGGGTGCATTCTGTCAACTGGAGCGATCGTGCAGTGACTCCGTGCGTTGGAGCTAGACGCAGAAGCTTTCGGACCTCCGACGACCGTTAGCTAAGAGATATTGACGAACACCTGACCTCCTGCCGGACGGAACTCGAATTGGAAGTCGGCCCGGCAATCAGTCCGTAAGAGTACCGTTTCTCCAACGTCTGGATCGCTGAGTCGCAGAGCTTCGTCCCAGCGACAGCCGTCAGCGCGGGCCACGATGAAGTACTTGCCGTCTGCCCCAACTTGGATCTGCTCCAACGTTGGCAACTCCATGCTGGGAACACGCAGGTCCGGCGTCGGTGTCGTCGGGACGGGATTAGCTGTCGGCTCGAGCGTCGACGTGCTCGTAGGTGGAAGCAACGTTTTGGTAGCGGTGGCTACTTGAGTGCGCGTCGCAGTCGGAGTAACTGTGGGCTCCACCGTCGAGTCATCATCCTCCGCTAGTTGAAAAAGGAAGTAACCACCAACACCAAGGGCAACAAGTACTGCAATTACCAGCCCGATAACTAATCTTGGATTGGTCACTACATCGGCATTATACGCCCAGCGCCGAAGACAACCCGCCTTCGTACGCCGCGCTCAGCTCTCCCACTGGCACGTCGATCGCATCTGCTACCACCAGCCGGTGCCCACCAACACGGCCCAGCCGCACGACCGGCACGCCTTGATCGCTCGCTAGCGATTCGAGCGCGCTACGGTCCGCCGTCGAGACGACGATGCGCGACGGCGCTTCGTCGAAGAGCGCGGCGTCCAGGCGTCCATCGATTGCGCACCCACGCGCGTCGAGCCCGACGTCACCTGCGATACAGCACTTCGCCAGCGCGACCGCCAGCCCGCCGCGCGAGCAATCGTGCGCGGACTTCAGCAAGCCCTGCCGTGCTGCCTCCAAACAGAGGCGTTGCACCTGCACTTCGAGGTCAAGGTCGATCTTCGGCTGGCCCGCGACGAGGCCGTCGTGCGCGAGCTTCAAGTACTCGCTGCCTGCCAGCTCGGTCGCGTCTCCGCGTAATGCGTCGATGCCGAGCACGAAGACTTCGTCGCCTTCATCGCGAAAGCCCATCGGCACTACGCGGTCGATGTCATCGATCAAGCCCAGCGCGCCGACGACAGGGGTCGGGTAAATCGCTTCGCCGTTCGTCTCGTTGTAGAGGGACACGTTGCCCGAAACGACGGGCACACCGAGCGCCTCGCAGGCCGCTGTCATGCCGCGGATCGCCTGCTCGAGCTGGTAGTAGACCTCCAGCTTCTCCGGGTTGCCGAAATTGAGGCAGTCGGTCAGGGCGACCGGCTCCGCACCAGCGCAGACGACGTTGCGCGTCGCCTCTGCGACGGCCATCGCGCCTCCGACGTACGGATCGAGGAAGCACATGCGGCCGTCGCCGTCCGTCGAGAGCGCGATCGCCCTGCGTGTGCCCTTGATCCGCAAGACGGCAGCGTCGCTGCCCGGCCCGCTAATAGTGTTAGTTAGCACCTGGTGGTCGTACTGCCGGTAGATAGTCCGTGCGGAGGCGATCGCAGGTGAGCCAAGCAATTGCAGTAGAAGATCATTGACCCTCGCCCCTCCAATGTCAGGCAGCGCCTCCAAGTCATAGTTCTGCAAGTCGTCTAACCAAGCAGGCTTCACGCCGTCGCGCGTGTACTGCGGCGGATCGGTGAGCAGCTCGACGTTGATCCGGGCCACTACATCGTCGCCGCCTGCAGTGAGTCGCGCCGAACTGTCGCGGATCGTAGCCATACCATCGTCCGTGACGACGCCGATCGGTTCGCAGTGCAGCTCCCAGTGCTCGAACAGCCCGCGCACATCATCTACGTGTTCCGGCTTCACGATCACAAGCATCCGCTCCTGCGACTCGGAGAGCATGACTTCGTACGCCGTCATGCCATGTTCGCGCCGCGGCACGCGCGACACGTCGATATCGAGTCCCGTACCTGCCTTCGCGGCACATTCGATCGCCGAGCTGGTCAGCCCGGCCGCGCCCAGGTCCTGTAGCCCAACGATCCAATTGCTGTGCTCCGACGCCAGCTCGACGCACGCTTCCATCAGCAGCTTCTCCAGGAACGGATTGCCCACCTGTACGGCGGGACGCCGCTCCTCCGAGCTGTCGTCCAGCTCCACGCTGGCGAACGTTGCGCCGTGGATACCGTCGCGGCCGGTGTCCGCGCCAACGATCAGCAGCACGTTGCCTGGCCCATCGGCACGGGCGCGCTGCAGGTCTTCGATGCGGCCCAGTCCGCCGCACATCGCGTTGACCAGCGGGTTGCCGGAGTACGACTCCTCGAACGCGACTTCACCACCGACCGTCGGTACGCCCAGGCAGTTGCCGTAGCCGCCGATACCGGCAACGACGCCTTCGAAGAGACGTCGGTTCGTGCGATCGCTGAGCGTTCCGAAGCGGAGCGAATCGAGGATGGCGATCGGCCGCATGCCCATCGCGAATATGTCGCGGACAATGCCGCCGACGCCCGTTGCAGCGCCCTGATACGGCTCGATAGCCGACGGGTGGTTGTGCGACTCGACCTTCATCGCGATGCAGAGCCCGTCCCCGATATTGATCACGCCGGCGTTCTCTTCGCCGGCCTTGGTCAGCAGTCGCGGGCCGGTGGTGGGGAACAGGCGAAGGAGCGGGCGGCTGTTCTTGTACCCACAGTGCTCGCTCCAGAGCGCCCCGATCATGCCCAGCTCGACATCGTTCGGCTCGCGGTCGAGCCGTTCGCAGGCAAGCCGGTACTCCTCCCAAGAGAGAGCGATCTGGTCAAGCGTGCGCTGGTCGACGGTCATCTAGGGCCGCTCTCAGCGTAGCTAAGCAGCCGCAGGGGCGCTAGTGGAACTCGTGGACGCCGGCCTCTCGGTGCCGCCTTACGGTTCCATGCTGAACGGCGGGTACTCGTCGCGCATGAGCAGCACGTAGGCGCTCACTCGTTGCGACCAGCGGAGCGCGCCTACGACGAACTTGAACAGCGATTCTGGATACTGCTTGGTGAACAGGATAATGAAAAACGCCGCGAAGGTAACCAGGTACGCGACGAGCGTCACGATTGCCATCACGATGGCGTTTGGGATGATCAGCAACCACTTGACAAAGATCATCCAGCGCGAGAGCTCTTGCGGATACTCCACGTTGTACGTGACTGGGTAGTTGCCCTCCTCCATGCTGAACGGCGGGTACTCGTCTCGCAGCAGGAGCAGATAAGCGTAATAGTTCGCGTTCCAGCGGTTCACGCCGACTACGAAATCGAACAGGCTCCGCGGGTACTTCCCTGTGAAGAGAATGGCGAAAAACGCGATGACCGTCACAACAAGCACCGCCAGCTGCAGTAAGTACAGAACAATGTA
>JBKKBW010000255.1:0-1577 GCA_046713635.1 Dehalococcoidia bacterium | reverse complement strand
GCGCAGGTGATCGCCGTAGGAGAAGCCCCCTGGCAGCACAACACAGTCGTACTTAGAGAGGTCAGGCTCGCGGTGCCAGACAAGCTCAGCTTCCTGGCCCAGCAGCTCGCGCAGGACATACTGGCAGTCGTGGTCGCTCCACGTACCGGGGAATACGACGACGGCGAAGCGCATCAACGCTCTTATTCTACACCGGGCTTACGCGGAGCGCCGCGGTCCAGTAGAAGAGCCGGGGCTTGGAAGCGCGGGGAGGGCTGGAGGCGCCGCTACCCTCCGGCCGGGGCGGAACCGCCCGATGAGCGCCCGGCGCTCTGGCTCCGTTGGTTCGGGGTAGGCGATGCGAGGATGGTAGACGCCCCGTAACGTCTGCTTGAACGACTCGGCGATAGTCCGCAAATCGTGGAGCGTGAGACTGCATTCGTCCAGCTCGCCTTCACTAACGCGCTCGCCGATCACTTGCTCCACGAGTTCGTCGATGCGCTCGGGTGACCTGTCGGTGTTGGCGCGCACCATTGCCTCGGTCCCGTCGGCGAGCATGACCATTGCTGTCTCGCGCGACTGAGGCCGCGGACCGGGATAACGGTAGAGCGTCTCATCGACGTTCGGATCGTTCTCGCTCGCTTTGCGGAAGAAGTACGGGATCAGTCGCGTGCCATGGTGCTCTGGAATGAACGCTCGCACCGCCGCCGGGAGCCCATACTGCCTCGCTAGCTCGGTGCCTGCCCGCACATGCTCCGCGATGATCTGCGCGCTCTCTTCCGGGTCCATGGTGTCGTGCGGATTGCCTCCGCCAAGCTGGATTTCGATGTAGTAACCAGGTTGCACCACCTTACCAATGTCGTGGTAGTAACAGCCGACGCGCGTAAGGAGCGCATCGGCGCCGATGAGGTATGCGGCGCGTTCAGCAAGGTTGCCGACGATCACGCTGTGATGAAACGTACCTGAGGCTTCGTCCTGCATGCGACGAAGTAGCGGTGCGTTGAGCTGGGCCAACTCCATAAGCTGGACACGCGTCGTCACACCTAAGAGCGAACCGAACAGCGTCAAGCTTCCCGCTGCCAGAAGACCGCTCGCCATGCCGCTGACGGAGGCCGCGCCGACCATCCAGGCAGCGTCGATAGGATCGCGCTGTATATCCAGTAGCCACATAGCGAACAGCATCGCTAGCGACGCGCCGGTAACCAGTGCTCCGCCCAGGACGTATTGGTTCGACCGTGTGGCATGCTCGACCGCGTAGGCCCCGACGATAGCCCCCGCCGCGTAGAACAGCAGCACGCGGCCAACGTCGAGCGGCTCGATGGTCCCAACCAGCGAAAGGTCGGGCATGCTCACAACGACAAACACGAGCAGTCCAGCCTGCACTAGGCCAATCAATACAGCCAGACGCGCTTCAAGGAGCGTTGCCACAAGCATCGGAATCATCGCGAGCGGGAGGAAGTATGGCAGGAAGTAACTCTCTTCATCAGGAAAGACCAGGCCGAAGTAGACCTTGGCGATGAAAAGGGGCAGCGCCACGATCAGCGAAAGCAAGACGATGCTCTGTGTCGAGCTGATCGCGGGAACAGGGAAGCGCCAGA
>JBKKBW010000254.1:0-22176 GCA_046713635.1 Dehalococcoidia bacterium | reverse complement strand
GGATCAGGCTACAAAAGGAGTACGAATGCTTCTTCTTGGTTGCCGACTATCAGGTCTCGGATTACGCGGACGACCTCGATACCGTCCGTCACGCCGTAATAGACGTTGCGCTCGATTGGCTGGCGGTGGGCCTCGATCCGGAAGCGAACCACTTTGTCATCGAAAGCATGGTGCCGGAGCACGCGGAACTGTCACTCTGGCTCGCCTGGTATACGCCGCTCGGGCGGCTGCAGCGTAACCCAACGTTGAAATCAGAGATGGATAGCTTGGAGACAAAGTCGGTGCCGGTCGCATTCTTCACGTACCCGATCATGCAGGTCGCCAACATCCTCATGCCGAAGGCAAATCTCGTACCGGTCGGCGAGGACCAACTCCCGCACATCGAAATGACGCGGGAGACGGTGAGGCGCTTCAACCGCGTGCTCGGCAACGACGTTTTTCCCGAGCCCAAGCCCCTCGTCGGCCGTGTACCGCGACTCGTTGGTGTTGACGGTGATGCGAAGATGGGGAAGTCGCTCGGCAATGCCATCTATCTAAAGGACGACGCCGGCACCGTGACCAAGAAGGTAATGCGCATGTTCACCGACCCAACGAGAATCCACGCGGACGACCCGGGCCATGTGGAAGGCAATCCGGTCTTCATGTACCACGATGCGTTCAACCCTGACACGGCGGAGGTGCAGGACCTCAAAGACCGCTACGTCGTCGGTAAGGTGGGCGATGTCGAAGTGAAACAGAAGCTCGCGAAAGCGCTAAACGCCTTCCTCGATCCGATACGCGAGCGCCGGGCGCACTTCGAAGCGAATCCGAACGTTGTTCGCGAGGCGCTCGCTGCGGGCAGCGCGTACGCCAAAGAGGTTGCAGAACAAACCATGGCCGAAGTCCGCGAAGGGCTGAAGCTGAACTACTTGGAGAAGTCATGACTGCGTATAGACCAACCTTAGAACAAGCAAGGCAGCTAGCCTCGCAGGGAAACCTCGTCCCCATCTATCGCGAGGTCGCCGCCGATCTCGAGACACCGGTGTCGGCGTTTCTGAAGGTTGCGCGTGGGAAGTACTCGTTTCTCCTGGAAAGCGTGGAGGGGGGAGAGCGAGTCGCGCGCTACAGCTTTATCGGCACCGAGCCGTATCGCGTGTTGCGCAGCGGCTCGCACTCGGAACGCGAAGAAGAGCCTGGCGATCCGCTCGTGCAGATCGAGCGAGAGCTGTCGCGTTTCCGTATTGTACCGGTGCCTGGCCTCCCGCGGTTCCACGGCGGGGCGGTCGGCTACCTGGGGTACGAAGTCGCGCGCCATTACGAGCGGCTCCCCGTGCCGGAAGATGATCCGCAGGGCTTACCGGAGGCCGTCTTCATGTTCAACGATACGCTTCTCGTTTTCGACCATGTGCAGCAAAACATTAAGGTCGTGAGCCACGCCCGGCTCGATGGCGATATCGATGCCTCCTACCGAGAGGCGACGTGGAAGATCGACGAGCTTGTCGCGCGTCTCTCGGAGCCGCTCGCTCGTCTGCCGTACGATTCGGACGTGTCGAATGCCATCGGGGAGGTGACCTCCAACCACACGCGCGAGGCCTTTATGGAGAAAGTCGAACGCGCGAAGGAGTACATCCGCGCTGGCGATACCTATCAGATACAGGTGTCGCAACGGTTCCGGCGCGAGACCCGTGCGCACCCCTTCGAGGTCTATCGCGCACTGCGTACGGTCAACCCGTCGCCTTATATGTACTACCTGGGGCTGGAGGATGTGCACGTCGTCGGCGCGTCTCCGGAGATGCTCGTGCGTATCGAAGAGGGCGTCATCGAGACGCATCCGATTGCGGGCACGCGCCGCCGTGGCCGTGATGAGGAAGATGAGCTGCGTATGGCGAATGAGCTGCAGAGCTCTGAGAAGGAACGAGCCGAGCACATCATGATCGTCGACCTGGCCCGGAACGATCTCGGCCGCGTGTGTCAACCGGGGACGGTGCAGGTGACGTCGCTGATGGAGATCGAACGGTACTCGCATGTCATGCATATGGTCTCGCACGTGACGGGCACGCTCACGCCGGGCACGACGATGTACGACGCCGTGCGCGCATATTTTCCGCACGGCACGGTCACGGGCGCTCCCAAGATCCGCACGATGGAGATCATCGCCGAGCTAGAGCAGGAGCGGCGTGGCGGCTACGGCGGTTGCGTCGGCTACTTCGATATGTCTGGCAACTGCGATACTGCCCTCGCGATCCGCACTATCTGGATGAAGGAAGGCGTTGCCTACGTGCAGGCCGCCGGCGGAGTGGTGTTCGACAGTACGCCGGAGGAGGAGTACCTCGAATCGGCGAATAAGGCTCGCGCGATGTTGAGCGCGATCGACCGTGCTGAGGAGATCGCCCGCGACGCACCTCGCGGGAGCCTAGGATATTAGCGATGCCGCGCATTCTTTCACTAGGGCTTTTCGAACGGCGCGATCGCGTTCTGGTCACCCGGCGTAAGCCCAACGTGCCACCGTTCGCCGGGACCTGGCTGTTGCCGGCCGTTCAGCTCCTGGAGGACGAGGCCGCGGAGGAGGCGCTCGAACGGCATGCGTTCCACGAGCTCGGCATCGAGATAGGCGTACCGGAGTTCGCCGAAACGATGTACGTCGAAGACGAAACATCGCATGAACGGTACGTGGCGAACATCTTTCGCGTCCCGGCTCACACTGGTAGCCTGCGCTTTCGTGCTTCCGGAGATTACGACGACGTTCGTTGGCTGACAGAAGCCGAGCTAGCGGAACTCGCGGTTCCCACCGCACTACGAGATTGGCTTGTCGTCGGCCGCCACGCGGCGAATGTCGCAGCCCCTGTTCCCCTTGCGGCGGGTGGGCTCGCGCCAGACAACCGCGCTGCCTGGAATACCATCTCTCGGGCCTATCAGGACCGCTATAAGCTGCCAACTGATCGACTGGTCTACGGTGGGCGGGCTCCAGATGAACGCGAGCTACAGCTGCTAGGCGAAGTCACCGGCAGGCGCGCGATCGTGCTCGGCTCTGGTGGCGGTCAAGAGTGCATCGTATTGGCGAAGCAGGGTGCGATTGTGATCGGAGTCGATCTGTCCGACAAGCAGGTCGAGTACGGACGGCGCCTGGCCGACCGCGAAGGTGTGCTCGTCACGCTCATGCAGGGCAACGTCGAAGAGCTACGCGGCATCGACGACGAGACCCAAGACCTAGCTCTGTCGTTGCACGCCATGAACTACGTCGAGCGTATCTGGCGGGCGTTCGCCGAGGCCTACCGGGTGCTGCGTAGCGGCTCGCCATTTGTGCTTAGTGTGCACCACCCCTTCGATGTCTGTTTGGAGGACTCTCCACCTTTCAGCGTTACGAAGCGCTACTGGGATGAGGAGATCGATTGGCAGTGGGACTTTCCCGAAGCGAGCGCATCCTCGCGTATGCGCTCTTGGTATCGACCTGTCAGCGAGTGGTTCGCGCAATTGACCGAGGCAGGCTTTCGCGTGGAGGGACTGCTGGAGCCGCCTCCTGTAGCTGAGGCGGGGGAGCCTTGGCGCTGGCTCGGCGCCACGAGGGACAAATCGGATCTGATACCCAGCACGTTGATCCTTAAGGCGGTGAAGCCGTGATCGTACTCATCGATAACTACGACAGTTTTACGCATAACCTCTACCAGTACCTCTCCGAGCTGGGCGCGGACGTTCGCGTGGTGCGCAACGACCAGGCGACCGTCAGTGAGATCGAAGCGATGGCGCCTGAGAAGCTCGTCGTATCGCCCGGGCCGTGCACACCCAAGGAAGCAGGCATCAGCACCGATCTTATCGACCACATGGCCGGGAAGCTGCCAATCCTCGGCGTTTGTCTGGGGCATGAGTGCATCGGCGAGGTATTCGGTGGTGTCGTTGCTTATGCGGGCGAGATCATGCACGGCAAGTCCAGCCGCATCGAGCACGATGGCAAGGGACTCTTTCGTGGCCTGCCAGACCCGTTCGACGCGATCCGTTACCATTCCCTGGCGATCCAACCGGAAAGCATGCCCGAGTGTCTGGAAGTGACGGCACGGAGCGACAGCGGTGTGATCATGGGCGTCCGCCACCGCGAGTATGCCATCGAAGGCGTACAGTTCCACCCTGAGAGCATTGCCACGCCTGTCGGCAAGGACCTGCTCCGCAACTTTCTTGAGATGTAGTAGGATTCAATCCCATGATTCGCGAAGCCATCCCCCCGCTCGTAGATCGGCACGACCTCACTGAGGCCGAGGCTTCCGCTTGTATGGAAGAGCTCATGTCGGGCGCGGCAACGCCGGCACAGGTTGCGGCGTTCCTCATCGCGCTGCGGATGAAGGGCGAAACAGTCGACGAGATCACCGGCCTCGCACGCGTCATGCGCGAGAAGTCGCTCCGCGTCGAGATCGAAGGACCGCTACTTGACACCTGCGGCACAGGCGGCGATGCATCCCGTACGTTCAACGTTAGTACGGCGGCTGCGTTCGTTGCTGCAGGCGCAGGTGCGCGCGTTGCCAAGCACGGCAATCGCGCCATGTCGAGCGACTGCGGCAGCGCGGACGTGCTTGAGGCGCTCGGCGGCAAGATCGATCTGCCGCCGGAAGGCGTCAAGCGTTGCATTGAGCAGGCAGGGTTTGGCTTCATGTTCGCGCAGGTGTATCATCCCGCGATGAAGCACATAGCACCGGTACGGCGTGAGATTGGCGTGCGCACCGTGTTCAACATCCTCGGCCCGCTGACGAATCCGGCCCGCGCGGAGCACCACGTGCTTGGCGCGCCTGACGGCGCGACTGCAGAGAAGCTCGCCGCTGTACTGGCGCGGCTCGGCACTGGGCACGCGTTCGTCGTGCACGGCGAGGATGGCCTCGACGAGATCAGTGTCTCGTCCGCAACGGACGTTTTCGAGGTGCACGATGGCGCCGTGCTGTGCCGACGCTTCGAGCTTGCGGAGCTCGGCTTGGCGCCGCACGACCCATCCGCGCTACGCGGCGGCTCGCCCGAGCAGAATGCCGTGGCGCTGCGCCGCGTACTTTGCGGAGAGCCAGGGCCACTGCGCGACTTCACGTTGGTGAACGCTGCTGCCGCGCTCGTTGCTGCTGACCTTGCATCCGACATGAGGGCCGGGCTGGCGTTGGCTGCGCAGTCGATAGACGAGGGGAAGGCCACCGAACGCCTGGATGCCTGGGTGCGCGTTTCAAATACGATGTAAGGGAGCCATTCGCATCTCAGATTGGGACAACTCGCATGAACAGCAAGACTACCGAAACAGGCACTATCCTCGACCGCCTCGTCGCGGATAAACGCGAGGAGCTTGAACAGCGACAGCAGCAGGAGCCGATCGACTCGCTGAAGCGCCGGATTCGCGAGCTGGACGAGCAGTGGAGCCTGATGCAAGCGATTCTGGAGGGCCCGCGGGGACCGCACGCTGGTGGCAAGCGCGTGCAGCTTATTGCGGAGATCAAGAAGGCATCGCCATCGAAGGGACGTTTTGTCTCTGTTCTAGAGCACCGCGCGCTCGCGCGTACCTACACGATCGGTGGCGCGGCGGGCATCTCAGTCGTCACGGAGCGCAAGAGCTTCCAGGGCGAACTGCAGTTCATGCTCGACGTGCGAATGAGCATGAAGGGCTACTACCCGGGAGGCCGTCCGTCGACGCTACGAAAAGACTTCCTGTTCGATCCCTATCACCTTTGGGAGGCGCGTGGTTACGGCGCTGACGCAGTACTGCTCATCGCGGCGATCCTCGAAGAGGCGCAGCTACGCGATCTGATTGCACAGGCTCGCGATCTCGAGATGGATTCGCTCGTGGAAGTGCATGATGAGGAGCAGATCGAGCGCGCTTTGGCCGCAGGTGCGGAGATGATCGGCATCAACAACCGCGATCTTCGTACATTCGAGGTCGATCTCGCCACAACCGAACGGCTCCGGCCCCTCGTACCAACCGACAGGGTAGTTATCAGCGAAAGTGGCGTCTTCGGAAGGGACGACGTCGAGCGGCTGATCGCTTGTGGCGTGCACGCGATCCTCGTCGGCGAAGCGCTCATCACAGCCAAGGACGTTCGAGAGAAGATGCGCGAGTTCGTCCTGTGACACATGTCAAGATCTGCGGTTGTATGCGCGTCGAGGACGTGCAGGTTGCGAAGGACGCTGGAGCGGACTTCATCGGCTTGATGTTCGCACCTAGCAGCCGGCGGCGTATCTCGATTGAGGAGGCGCAGGCGCTTGTCGAGGCGGTCGGTTCGCCGCTGCAAGATCTAGGTCAGTCTGAGCCTCCGCCGCTGCATCAAGCGCTCGCAAGCAACGCTGAGGAGTGGTTCACGAAGGGTGCGCTCGCTCTCGAACGGTTGCTAGCGCGCAAGTGCCCCCTTACGGTTGGAGTGTTTGAGAACCAGCCGATGGAGGAAGTGAACGAAATCGCCGACGAAGTAGGGCTCGACCTCATTCAGCTCAGTGGCCACGAGTCGTGGGGTGACTGCCTCCTCGCCAACAGGCAGGTGGTCAAAACTATCGAGATGCAGACGGGCGCATACGCGAACCAGGTGCTCGATTCTATCGAGCCCGGCACTGCGATAGCCTGCCTGCTCGATCCGAGCCGCGGCCGCGGCGTCGCGAGCGACCAGGAGCTCGCGGCTGAGATCGCCGCGCGCGTGCCTCTGTGGCTCGCAGGGGGGCTTTCTCCAGACAACGTCAGGGCAGCAATTCGGCGCGTTCGGCCCTGGGCGGTTGACGTGTCCAGCGGCGTCGAAACTAATGGCGCGAAGGACGCGGAGAAAATCCGCGCATTCGTCGAAGCGGCCCGGGAGGCCAGCAGCGCAGTCGAAAGGAGCGCGTAAATGCCAGAGCAGCAGATGACCATCAATGCGTCAGCGGAGAAGGTGTTCAACTATGTGGCGGACATTAGCAAACACGGCGAATGGGGTAACCCAGGACAGAAACTCAGCGTTGAGAAGACCTCGGACGGTCCGATGGGAGTCGGTTCGACCTTCAAGTCGACCGGGCAGCAGTTCGGCACGCAAAACGACACCGTGAAGATCACTGAGTACCTACCAAATCAGAAGGTTGTCTACGAATCGGAGGGTAAGGCCGGTCACCTCCGCCACTTTTTCGAGATCACTCCCGGCGCGAGCGGTGTCGAGGTGAAGAAGGGCTTCGACGTCGTTAAGGCTGGCTTCCCTTTCGTACTATTCGTGCCGATTGTCACTACCTTCCTCGCGCCTGCCAATCTCAAGAAAGACCTAGAGCGAATCAAGGCCAAGGTCGAGCGGAGTTAGCCTTGGTCACCGTCCCAGACGCGCGAGGCCGCTTTGGGCCATTCGGTGGGCGCTATGTCCCCGAAACGCTGGTGACGGCGCTCTGCGAACTAGAGCGCGCGTTCGAGACCGCGCAGGATGACGTTGCGTTTCACGCGGAGCTGGATGAGCTCCTGCGCAACTTCGTTGGACGCCCGACGCCGCTCTATTTCGCCAAGAACTTGTCAACGCGCCTGGCAGGCACGCAGGCCGATGGCAACCCGACCCTGCGGATCTACCTTAAGCGTGAAGACCTAGCCCACACGGGCGCGCACAAGATAAACAATGCGCTTGGGCAGGGGTTGCTTGCCCGGCGGCTGGGCAAGCACCGGATCATCGCCGAGACTGGCGCCGGGCAGCACGGCGTGGCCACGGCGACCGTCTGTGCCATGCTCGGCCAGGAGTGCATCGTGTACATGGGCGCCGAAGATGTACAGCGGCAGGCGCTTAACGTGTTCCGCATGAAGCTTCTCGGTGCCGAGGTACGTGTTGTCGAAGCGGGCAGCCGCACACTCAAAGACGCAATAAACGAAGCGATCCGTGATTGGGTGACGAACGTCGAAACGACGCACTACATTATCGGCAGTGTCGTTGGACCGCACCCGTATCCGCTCATAGTGCGAGAGTTCCAGAAGGTCATCGGCGTTGAAGCACGCGAGCAGATACTGGCGGCCGAAGCGCGGCTGCCTGACTACGCGGTAGCATGCGTGGGCGGCGGCTCGAATGCGGTTGGCCTGTTTCATCCTTTCTACGACGACACGTCTGTAAAGTTCATCGGCGTCGAGGCTGCCGGCGAGGGCGTTTCTACTGGTCACCACGCCGCGACGCTCGTCGAAGGCAAGCCAGGTGTGCTCCACGGCGCGTACTCGTACCTACTCCAAGACGAGCATGGGCAGATTTCAGAAACGCATAGCATCTCGGCCGGGCTCGATTACCCCGGCGTTGGGCCCGAGCATTCCTTCTATAAGGAGTCCGGTCGTGCGGAGTACGTAGGCGTGACAGACACGGAGGCGCTCGATGGCCTTCGACTGCTGAGTGAGACTGAGGGCATCGTTCCTGCTTTGGAGCCATCGCACGCCATCGCTCACGTTGCGAAGATGGCGCCTTCGCTCGCGAAGGACACGGTCGTTCTCATTGGTCTATCCGGCCGCGGCGACAAGGACATGGACACCGTCGCTAGGGCGCTAGGCGTCAGCCTGGCCTGATGCGCATTGTCGACCTTGCGTCTGCGGGTGAGGCGGCTGCGCAACAGGCTGCGGCGATCATTCACGACACGATGCCTGAGGGTTGGCCAACGCTAGACGAGGCGGTCGCGGAAGTGCGTGAATCGCTCACGACTGAGCGGGTCAGCAGGGTCGCGGTCGATGATTCCGGCGTAGTCGGCTGGGTCGGCGCCCAAGAACACTACGCGAATCATGTCTGGGAGCTACACCCGCTCGCCGTGCGGCGCGATGTCCAGCGCCGGGGGATAGGCGGCGCACTGGTGCTCGACCTGGAGGACCGGATCCGCGAAAGAGGTATCCACACCGTGTTTCTTGGCTCGGACGAATTGCGCGGAGAAACGAGCCTTGCGGGTGTCGACCTGTACCCCGATCCGCTCGCGAAGCTCCAGGCTATCCGCAACCCCGGGGGTCATCCGTACGAGTTCTACCAGAAGCTAGGATACGTTATCGTGGGTGTCGTGCCGGACGCGAATGGATTCGGCAAGCCAGACATCTATATGACCAAGCGCATAGCGTCATCGCACTGAAGGGTAGCCTTATCGAACCTGAGTCTCGCTACTACCAGTCCCAACGCTTGAGGCTTCACTACGTCGTCTGGGGCGACGAACGTAAGCCGCCCTGTCTTCTCATCCACGGTGGTCGCGACCACGCGCGCAACTGGGACGCAGTCGCTGATGCGCTCGTCGAACACTACTGCCTTTACGCGCCAGATTTGCGCGGCCACGGTGACAGCGACTGGGCAATGGGCGGCCAGTACAGTATGCCTGATTTCGTGCTCGATATTGCTGCGCTCGCCGATACGATCAATCGCGACCCGCTGACCATCGTCGGCCACTCGTTAGGTGGAGGCGTCTCGTTGCAGTACACGGGCGTCTTCCCGGACCGAGTCCTCAAAGTTGTCTCCGTTGAGGGTCTGGGTCCGCCCATCATGGAACGGCGGACGGCGTTTGTCCGTATGCGCGAGTGGATCGGCCACATGCGCGATCTGGAGATCCGTAAGCTGCGGAACTACCAAACAATCGATGCTGCCATTAGTCGTATGGAGGAGGAGAACCCGCATCTGACAAAAGAGATGGCGCGGCACCTTACCATCCACGGCGCCAAACAGAACGCTGACGGCACCTATACGTGGAAGTTCGATAACTACGTGCGTATGCATTCGCCGTACGAGTTCAACGTCCAGGACGCCCGTGAGCTCTGGAACCAGATCCGATGTCCCGTGCTGCTCGTACGCGGTGAGGAGAGCTGGGCGGGCGACCCCGAGAAGGACGGCCGGGCGAGCGCATTCCACGACTACCGCTCCGTAACGATAGGCGAGGCGGGCCATTGGGTTCACCACGATCAGCTCGAGAACTTCCTGACCGTAACCAAGCGGTTCTTGCTAGGGGAGTAGTCTCGCCTTTGGACGGCGATTGACAAGAATGGCGTTAGAGAGGTGCGTGCTCTGTGCAGCTATCCGCACAAGCGAATAGCAATGTCACGCTAGGAGTCCCCTCCAAGCCCTGGGGCATCCCCGCGATTCTTGCTGGGCTAGCGATACCCGTGGTCTTGTGGGCCTCGTCGCTTGCCGTGGTCCTCGTAAAAGGCGAGCCGGATGACCTGACACAGGGCGAGCTCATCGCCAACCTCGTACTTCAGATCGTTGTCCTTGATGGAATCTTCATCGGCATCCCTCTGTTGTTTGCACTCGCTAGGTATCGACTAGGTTGGTCCAGCCTTGGTTTCCGCACTTTCGCCCGAGGTCTCTGGTGGTGGCCGATTGTCGCAGCGGCTGTGGCGCATCTTGCTATCGTTGCTTATAGCCTCATCCTGGTTGGTATCGCTGGCGATGACGCTGTACCGAAGCAAGAGGGTATCGATGAGCTGTTCGACAACAGGGCGATCCTACCCCTTGTCGGGCTAGCCCTGGTGATCATGGCGCCGCTCGCCGAGGAGATCTTTTTCCGCGGCTTCATATTCGCTGGGCTCATCAGATACACCGGCAGCTTCTTGGCCATGGCTGCTAGCGGTGCTATCTTTGCCCTGTTCCACGTTACCTCCGGCGACACCCTTGGCCTCCTTCTGCCCTTCTCGCTGGTCGGCATGATGTTTGCGTGGCTCTACCACCGGACGGGCTCCATCTGGACGAGCATCGGGGCACACATGCTGTTCAACTCGTATAGCTTCATGCTGCTAGCTTCGGGAGTGGGGCGCTAATGAGCAGTCGCATCGAACGGGCGCTCTTAGCGGCGCGCGACACAGGTCGGGTAGCACTGGTGCCGTATTTCGCAGCCGGATATCCTGACCTGGACTCGACGGCTGAGCTCGTCCGCGCCGCAGCCGAAGGGGGCGCGACCGCGATTGAGTTGGGCATCCCGTTCTCGGACCCCATGGCGGACGGAGTGAGTATTCAGCGCGCCACACTCAAGGCGCTTCAGAATGGCGTGACGCCTCGCTCGGTACTAGATTCAGTCTCGAAGCTGCGGGAGCAGGGGATTGTGATTCCGCTCATTGTTATGACATACTATAATCCTGTCCTCGCGTATGGACAGGATGCATTCGTTCGCGCCGCCGCAGCGGCGGGCATCGATGGGATAATCCCGGTAGATGTGCCGCCGGACGAAGCAGGGGAGTTGGCGGCTCAGTGTCACTCAGATGGGGTGGACTTCATCCCGCTGATTGCGCCCACGTCAACGGACGAGCGGATCGCCCTGGCAGCAAGTGAGGCTTCCGGCTTCGTTTATTGCGTCAGCGTAGCCGGTGTGACCGGTGCCCGTGAGGCGCTCCCCGAAGAACTGGGGAAGTTTCTGCAGCGGGTGCGCGCGCAAACAACGCTGCCGCTCGGCGTTGGGTTCGGTATCTCGCGTCCGGAGCACGTCGAATCGCTTCGGGGCAAGGCCGAGGCAGCGATCGTCGGCAGCGCCTTGGTAGACATCATCGAGCATTCGCCTCGAGGAGAAATGGGAGCGAAGGTAAGGGACTATGTGGAGGTGCTCACCGGCCGAAAGAAGGCTAGGATCTAGCGTGTGCCAGGAGCCTGGTCTCTTGGTCGGCGTCTATGGGTCTGGCCCTCTGGCCGGCGTCTTTGGACGTTAGACGAAGTCCCGGACGAACAGGGGACGCGGCTGCCATGAGCGTGCGCTGTCGAGGAATTCGCGGAGCAACTACGGTCGACAGCAATACTCCCGAGGCAATCCTAGAGGCTACCACGGAGCTCCTGACGGAGCTCATTCGCGCGAACGATATCCACCTGAATGACATCGCAAGCGCAACCTTTACCACAACCCGCGATCTGAACGCCGAGTTTCCTGCCGTCGCGGCCAACAGGCTGGGCTGGACTGACATAGCCCTCATGTGTGGCCACGAGATGGACGTTCCGGGAAGTCTGAGTATGTGTGTGCGAGTCTTGTTGCACGTCAACACTACGAAGCAACCGCACGAACTCAGGCATGGGTACCTGCGAGGCGCCAAGGCGCTTCGCCCGGATCGAGTACAGCAAGTAGAAACGGAGGCGAAATCGCCATGATGGTCATCCTGAAGAAGGACCATAGCCAAGGAGAATTCGACGATATCATGCGTCGTCTAGAAGAAGTTGGACTCAAGGGACACCCCATTCACGGTGTCGAGCGTACGGTGATAGCCGTCGTGGGTAGCATCTACCCAGAGCTAAGCGACGACCTGGAGACGATGGCTGGCGTGGAGGACACGGTGCGTATCAGTACGCCATACAAGCTTGCCGGGCGCGAGACGAAGCCAGAAGATACGGTTGTCCGGCTTGGCTCCGCTGAGATCGGCAGCGGCAAGACCGTGATGATCGCGGGTCCTTGCGCGATTGAGAGCGAAGAGCAGGTCATGACCACCGCTAAGGCAGTGAAGAGCATGGGTGCTACTGTCTTGCGCGGCGGCGCTTTTAAGCCACGAACCAATCCGTACACATTTCGTGGGCTAGAAGGCGAGGGGCTCAAGCTACTCGCAGCTGCTGGCAAGGCGGTTGGTCTGCCCGTAGTCACGGAGATCATGTCGGTGCGGGACATCGATCTCGTTGCCCAATACGCCGACATGCTCCAGATAGGTACGCGCAACGCTCAGAACTTCATCCTGCTGGAAGAAGTTGGTAAGACGGGTAAGCCGGTCCTGTTGAAGCGGGGACTAGCATCCACTATGGACGACTGGCTACAGGCATCCGAGTACATTCTGAATACCGGCAATCCGAACGTTGTCCTGTGCGAGCGCGGTATTCGCACGTTCGAGCACGCGACTCGCAACACGGTTGATATCAACGCGATTCCTTACATCAAGCAGATAAGCCACTTGCCGATAATCGCCGATCCGAGTCATGGCACAGGGAAGTTCTCCCTCGTCGTGCCCGTCGCGCTCGGCTGTATCGCTGCTGGAGCCGATGGCATTATGGTGGAAGTTCATCCCAGTCCGGACCACGCGCTCTCCGATGGCGCGCAATCGCTGAACTTTGAACGCTTCGCTGAGTTGATGGAGAAGTCACGCGTGGTTGCGCAGGCGGTCGGTCACCCCATGCAAGAGTCAGCGACAGAGCCCGCGCGAACATAGTGTCGGTCAAGATAGGGATGACGAGGGCCGGGCTTTCGAGCCCGGTCTTCGTATGAAGAGCAGCTCGTAGGGGAAAGTCGAATGATAGAATCAACCATGACAATGCAAGCTACCAAAAAGGTTGTCGCATCGCGCGCTGACCTGCGTAACGTCGCGATCATCGCGCACGTTGACCATGGAAAGACCACGCTCGTCGATGGGATGCTGCGCCAGTCCGGCCAGATAGACGCCCGCGTCGGAATCGCCGATCGCGTCATGGATTCGACCGACCTCGAGCGCGAGAAAGGTATCACAATTCTCGCCAAGAACGCCTCAGTTCGTTACGGCGACGTCAAGATCAACATCATCGATACGCCCGGCCACGCCGATTTTGGTGGGGAGGTAGAGCGAGGGCTGACGATGGTCGACGGCGCCTTGCTATTGGTCGATGCATCAGAGGGCCCACTGCCGCAGACTCGCTTCGTATTGCGTAAGGCGCTAGAGGCTCACCTGCCAATCATTCTCGTCGTCAACAAGATCGACCGGAGCGATGCCCGCATCAAGGAGGTCGTCGATGAAGTCTACGAGCTGTTCCTCGAGTTGGAAGCCACCGAAGACCAGTTCGACTTCCCTATCGTTTATACAAACGCGCGCGCAGGCCAAGCCTCGCTCGATCCGAGCGTGCCCGGTGTGGACTTACGTCCGCTGTTCGAGACGTTGCTCGCGCGCATTCCCGCACCCACCTACGAACCTGACCACGGGCTACAAGCGTTGGTTACAAATCTAGACGCGTCGCCGTACGTCGGCCGGCTGGCGTTGTGCCGCGTCGTACAGGGCAATATTCGTGCAGGACAGACGGTCGCCTGGTGCCGCCGTGACGGCAGCATCGAGTTGGCGAAAGTCTCGCAGATGTTCGTCGCGGAAGCGCTAGAGCGGGTCGAAGCAGAGCAAGCTGGCCCCGGCGAGATCATCGCCGTGGCCGGCTTCGCGGACATCACAATCGGCGAGACACTCGCAGACCCCGTTGATCCACAACCGCTGCCAGTGATAAGTGTCGACGAACCAAGCCTCTCGGTGACGATCGGCATTAACACGTCGCCCCTCGCTGGGCGTGACGGTACCCAGCTCACGGCGCGGCTGCTCAAGAATCGCCTCGACGCAGAAGTCGTGGGTAACGTGTCGATCCGTGTATTGTCTATGGACCGGCCCGATGCGTGGGTGGTGCAGGGGCGCGGCGAGCTCCAACTCGCGGTGCTTGTCGAGACGCTGCGCCGCGAAGGGTTCGAACTGACCGTCGGCCGTCCCGAAGCTGTCACGCGCGAGATCGACGGGGGCGTGCATGAGCCTGTCGAAGCACTCACGCTTGATGTACCAGACGAGTACCTGGGGATGGTGACGCAGCTCATGGCCGCTCGCAAGGGAGTACACCACAAGACGGTGAACCATGGTACTGGCCGCGTCCGGCTCGACTACATCATCCCGTCGCGCGGACTTATTGGTTTTCACACGCACTTTCTCACGGCGACGCGCGGCACTGGTCTTCTCCACCACGTATTCCATTCCTACGAGCCCTGGCATGGCGAGATTCCGTCGCGCCCGACGGGAAGCCTTGTCGCTGATCGGCGAGGTGTGATTACCGCCTACGCCATGCTCGCCTTGCAGGACCGTGGCACGTTCTTTTATGGCCCGGGCGTTGACGTCTACGAAGGGATGATCATCGGCGAAAGTACCCGCGCTGACGACATCAACGTCAACCCGACCAGAGAGAAGAAGCTTACCAACATGCGCTCGTCCACTTCGGAGGCAACCGAGAAGGTGACGCCGCCGTCGACGCTTTCGCTGGAGCAGATGCTGGAATTCATCCGCCAGGACGAATGCCTGGAAGTGACCCCAAACGCGGTTCGGGCGCGCAAGGTCGAGCTTACCGCGCACGCCCGCGCCCGGCAGCGCACTCGCGAGTGAGAGTAGCGTTAGGTCATCCGACCACTCATAATGCCCAGGAGAGCGCACCAATGATCGGAGGCCCGCCACGGCCACAGAGAATATCGTGTCCCGAAGTTCCGTAGCTCTGCCGGTAGGCAGCGGCGATGTAGCGAACCTCGAACCGGTGGGCCCCGCGCCTGCAAGCCTGTATCAGCCAGACAAAGAGCGAGACTACACGGACCTCAAGCGGCGTATCGTTGCCGCCGGTCTGCTCGACAAACAGCTTGGGTACTACGCTCTGAACACGGCGACAAGGCTGGCCCTGTTGGCCGCCAGTATTACGGTGCTCTTCGTTGTCGAAACCTTCTGGTTGCAGCTACTGAACGCGGTATTCCTTGCGTTCGCGTTTACACAAATTGGTTACTTGGGTCACGACGCCGGACACCGACAGGTCTTCAACGGTGCGGCTAAGAACGACCGTTTCGGCTTGGCGATCAATGGATTACTCGGACTGAGCCGGAGCTGGTGGGTCGATACCCATAACCAGCACCACGTCAACCCTAACGACCTCGACCTCGACCCGCATACCGCCATTCCGATCTTCGCGTTTTCCGATGAGCAAGTCCGGGAAAAGCGCGGTCTGCCGCGACGCTTGGTCGGATATCAAGCCTTCTATTTCTTTCCTATACTCCTCCTGCAGGGACTCGGCGCAAAGGTGGCAAGCATACAGTATCTCGTCTCACGAGGTGCGAAGAGTCATGCCGTCGAACTCTCTGTCATGGCGCTCCATTTCGTTCTCTACTTCGGCTTGATCTTCTACGCGCTGAATGTCTGGCAAGCGATTGTCTTCATCGCCGTCCATCAAGCGATGTTTGGCCTGTACATGGGGTCAGTCTTCGCCCCCAACCACAAGGGGATGCCGACGATAAGCGAGGAAAGCCAACTCGATTTCATACGCAAGCAGGTGCTTACGAGTCGAGATGTCAGAGGCCATGCTGTCACAGATTTTCTGTATGGCGGCCTCAACTACCAGATCGAGCACCACCTGTTTCCTAGCATGCCGCGCAATAGACTGGGTGAGGCGCAGATCATCATCCGGGCATTCTGCCAGGAGCGCGGCATCCCCTATCGCGAGAGCGGTGCTTTCGAATCCCACAAGGAAATCATCCAGTTCCTTCATCAGGTCAGCGCGCCTCTCCGCGCCGCGAACGCCTAAGGTTCGCGACAGGTTTGCTATGCTTTCGCCGACGTCGATGACTCTTGACGCCGAGCCCAGTGCTGACGCGTTTCAGCTCAAGCTACCCGTCTTTGAAGGGCCGCTCGACCTGCTCCTTTACCTCATCGAGCGCGAGCAGCTCGACATCACCGCCGTCTCGCTTGTGCAAGTCACGGATCAGTATCTCGCATACCTCCGATCGGGGGAGCAGATTGACTCCTATGCGCTGGCGGAGTTCATCGCTATTGGCGCAAAGCTTATTTACTTAAAGTCACGTGCCCTGCTACCGCGCCCGTTGCCACCCGAGGAGGGAGAAGAGGACCTCGGTGATGATCTCGTCCGCCGCCTCCGTGAATACCGTCAGTTCAAGGAAGCGGCCGGGTGGCTGAAGGATCTGGAGGGGCGAGGCCTGCGGGCATATCCGCGTATCGCACCCGTTACCGGCGTTCCCGTTCCCACGGGCCTCAACGGCGTCACGGTCGACTTGCTGTTGCAGATCGTCCAAGACGTGCTCGCGAAGAAGCCGGAGGAAACGGTCGAGGAGGTCGTGGTTAAGCGCACGGAGTACACCGTCGAGGACAAGGTTGAGGCCCTCTCCTCGCTGCTGAAGAGTGAGCCGCGGGTGAGCTTTCGACGCTTCATCTCGGCGTGCCGTTCACGGCTAGAAGTGATCGTGGCTTTTCTAGCGGTCCTGGAGCTGATTAAGGCCCTTCAGCTCAGCGCGCAACAAGACGCTGCCTTCGGCGACATTAGCCTACTGCGCTTTTCCCAAAGTGATCGGGAACAAGTCGAAACGTCGTCCGTGTAGGATCGCTACGCAGCCCGCGGTTCCCCGCCGGCAGCGAGCATGGTTCGGTTGCGGCCAGCGGATTTAGCTGCGTACATTGCTTTATCTGCTGTGTCGATCAAGCAAGTCGGGCTACTCATAGTCTCCTTGTCCCACTCAGCGATGCCCAGACTAATCGTGAGCGAGATTGACTCGCCGAGGCCCGTGGTGATCGGTGTCCCCGCAAGCGCTTCGCGAAAGCGCTCGCCAAGCAACGCTGCTTCCTGCAACTGAGTAGCGGGCAGGACAAAGACGAACTCGTCACCACCATAGCGGCCTACCATGTCGGCCTGCCGGCATGTTTCGCGGGCGATTCGCGCCGTGTGCCGAAGCACATCGTCACCTCGTGCGTGACTATGATGATCGTTCACCAGCTTTAGGTTATCCAGGTCAGCCATCACGACGCTCAGCGGCTGTCCGTAGCGCGACGCGCGTGCGCACTCAGCCTCTAGGGCTTCGTCCAGGAAGCGCCTATTCGGAATGCCGGTCAGCGTGTCGGCCCGGGCAAGGTGGTGCTGAATGCCCATGCTCTCTTGGAGCTGTTCGTTTAGCCTTTGGAGTTGCCGTCGCGAGGCGGCGAGTTCTTGATAGAGGCCAATCGCTTGTACCGCGGTTGCCGTCTGCGCTGCGAGTCCTTCTAGCAGCTCTACCTGCTGGGCAGAGAAGTCAAGCGGCGCATGCGATGCTACAGTAACGACACCGAGGACTTCATCCTTGGTCAAAAGAGGGAGTGTGCCGATCGATCGCATCAGTGTTCGCCCCGCGAAGTTCCTGACGACTTCGGGAAGGCGAGGATCGTTCGGAGCGTCCGCGAAGAGGAGGGGCTTCCGGGTCTGAAGCACCGTATCACGCGCTGCATCAGGTCTACTCGCGCCCTGCTTCCACCGCTCACGGAACGCCGCTACGCCCGGGCGGCTCTCGTTAAAACACCTGAAGGTGACTCTGCCTTGTGGATCGCAGAGATCGATCGTTACATAGTCGATGCCCGTCGCTGTAGCAATCGTGCTGGCCATGCTCGTCAGCACGGTCTCGACATCCCCCGACTCAGAGAGTACCCGGGAGATGTTTGCGAGAGCGCTAAGGTGATCTCGCTGTCGCTTCGCCCGCTTCGCGTCCAACTGACGCTCCAGAATCAGAGCTAGTGCAGGCAGCGCCGTTTCTAGGGATTGCAGCTGCTCCGGCTCAAGACCGTGGTCCCACCGCCCTTGCGCGATGACCATCTCTCCCATGCCCGCCATCGGGATGAGGGCGGCCACGTACTCGCATGGGTCGTTCGAGGTGGCGCTACGGAGGCCAGCGACCTCTCCGCCTCGGCTGTCGAACGCACAAGCCTGCCTTCGCGAAGACAAATCCCGATGGACAAGCCAGAGCGACCCATTGTCGAGCGCGAGGTCCGGGCAGGTGCCGAATCGGCTGAACCCCGCAATGTCCCCATACACCAGGAACGCGTCCTCGGCCCCCAGGCCCAGTTGTAGAAGGGGCAGACATTCCCGCACCGCCTCGTCAGGTGGCAGGCCCTGAGTAACAAGACCGGAAAGGCTGGCTAACCACGGAATAGGCATCGTTCAAGCTCTCGTGCTAGGCTCTGAATGTAGGTTCGGCTATTCGGTGGAGGCCCTTAAGGGTCTCGCCCAACTGGTGCCCTTTCGTCAAAGCTAAGGACGGCTCTCATGGCGCAAATGACTCCTCGGGAACGCACCATTGCCGCCATCGAGGGCGAGTCCGTCGACCGGCCACCGGCTGCCTTCTGGGGTCATGACTTCGTTCGTGAATGGTCCGCTCAGGGGCTGACCGCTGCCATGGTCGAGTCCGTGCGAAGCTATGAGTACGATTTCCTCAAGGTGAATCCTCGGGCGACGTATTACTCCGAAGCGTGGGGCTGCCGTTACCGCGCCTCTACCGATGGAGTCAGCAGCCCGAAGCTAATCGCGTCGGTCCTAGCCGATGCGCACGAGGTATCGAAACTGCGCGCTGTCGATGGGACTGCGGGTCCGTTTGGGGAGCAGCTTGAGGCCCTTCAATTGATCCGCAACCAACTCGGCGATCTGCCACTTGTGCAAACAGTGTTTTCGCCGCTGTCGGTGGTCGGCCGGCTATGCACCGATCGCTCAATTGCTAGGCGGTGGATGGACGAATCTCCTGACGCGCTCCACGCAGCGCTCGCCGTCGTGAGCGATACGCTCGCAGTGTATGCGCACGCGTGCCTGGGTGCGGGCGCTGATGGCATCTTTCTCGCGACAACCGAGTGGGCATCGCACGATCTGACTACCGTTGAGCAATACAACACCTTCGGCCGCCAGTACGACCTACGCGTGCTCGACGCCGTCGCAGGGGCACCGATGAACGTGCTCCACGTTTGCCGCCCGAACAACATGCTCGCCGAGCTTCTCGACTACCCCGTCTCGGTGGTTAATTGGGCCCAGCATGCTCCGGGAAACCTCTCGCTTGCCGAGGTGCTGCCAATGACCGATAAGGCCGTAATGGGTGGCGTCGATGAGCGGCATGTGCTGCTCCGCGGTTCGCCGAACGATGTGCGCGCCCAGGTCCGCGAAGCGATCAACGAGACCGGCGGCCTCCGCTTCCTTCTTGCGCCCGGCTGCTCCATCGAGCCAACAACACCTCCCGAAAACATTAGCGCTGCTATGGCCGCGCTGGCTGGCGGGTAGAGAGGCAATCTGCTTCCTCCGCCTCGCGCCAAACATCGGTCTGCTACGCTTATGCCAATGACCGCACAGCTTGCCCGCGATGAGCTTGCTCGCGCTGCGACGGGCCGCCCAAGCGCCGTAACGCTCGGAAAGTTCGACGGCGTCCACCGTGGACATCGGTACCTTGTCGAAAAGCTCCTTTCGCGCGCTGCCCACAAGGGCCTTGCCACCTCCGTGGTTGCCCTGCATCCCAGTCCAATTACCGTGCTGCGACCGGGGACGCTTGTTACGTACCTGTGCTCGCTGGAGGAGCGTGTGGCTCTCCTCAGGGGCCTTGGGGCAGGCTCTGTGGGTGTGCTTTCGTTCACACACGACATAGCGCAGCTTTCCTACCGTGATTTTGCGACGCTCCTCCGGGAATGCCTCGACATGCGGTTGCTGCTTGTCGGGCCGGAGTTCGCTCTTGGCCGTGACCGCGAAGGCACGGTGGAGCGCCTCCGAGAGTTTGGAGAAGAGCGCGGCTTCGAGGTCGAGACCGTGCAGCTGCTCTCTGAAGATGGCAGCAAGGTTGGCTCGGGCACCGTGCGTGCGGCCCTCGCCCGTGGCGATATGGAGACAGTGAGCGCGCTGCTCGACCGAGCCTTCGATCTGCGGGGTCCAGTTGTCCGGGGCGAAGAGCGTGGCAGCAAGATTGGCTTTCCCACGGCGAACATTGCCATAGCGCCGGATCTGGCCCTACCTAAGTTCGGTGTGTACGTGACGCGCTCTCACCTGAACGGTAGAACGTTTGCTTCGGTCACCAATATTGGCGAACGGCCGACCTTTGGCGCAGGACTGTCGACGATCGAGACGCATATACTCGACTTCGAAGGTAACTGCTACGACCGTGAGTTACGTATCGAGTTGCTTCATCGCATTCGTGATGAGCAGCGTTTCGCGGACGTAAACGAGCTTGTTTCGCAGATCGCTCGGGACGTTGAAGCTACCGAAGTGTTTTTCAAGGTGCACTCGCTGTGAAGCTTGATCAGCATTTGGAGCGAGAGCTGCGGCGTGGCGTTATCGACATTATCCCGGAGCATGACTTCTTCGACGCGCTCGCGTCAGGACGTAAACTGCGCCTGAAGCTTGGCCTCGATCCGAGCAAGCCAGATCTCCACATCGGGCACGGTGTGCTGCTGCGCAAGCTGCGCCTGCTCCAGGAGATGGGGCACCAGGTTGTGCTTATCGTTGGCGATTGGACAGCACAGATCGGCGATCCGAGTGGTCAATCGGTTATGCGGCCAATCCTCGGCGCCGAGGAAGTGCGTGCAAACGCCGAAACCTACATGCGCCAGTTTTTCTACGTCGTCGACAAGTCGAGGACCGAAGTGCGCTGGCAGAGCGAGTGGTTCGATCAGTTCTCGCTCGCTGATACCGTGCGTCTCGCGTCGCGTTTTACCGTCGCGCAGATGCTCCAGCGCGAAGACTTCCGAACGCGCTACGAATCGAAGAAGCCCCTGGGCGTGCATGAGCTGTTCTACCCGCTGCTGCAGGCGTACGACTCCGTGGTGATCGAGTCCGACGTGGAGTTCGGCGGGACTGACCAGTTGTTCAATCTCCTCGTCGGACGCGAGTTGCAAGAGGAGATGGGCCAGCGCCCACAGGCCTGCATCACGATGCGACTCCTCGTTGGCACCGATGGTATGCAGAAGATGAGCAAATCGCTCGGCAACACCATCGACTTCGAAGACTCGCCATCGGAAAAGTACGGCAAGGTGATGTCGCTGCCGGACACCGCACTCCTCGACTACCTCGACCTGGCGACGGACATGCCAGAGGAGGAGCTTGCCTTTGTTCGGAAGCAGCTCGAAGGGCGTTCGATCAACCCGATGGAGATCAAGAAACGCCTTGCCCGTGAGATCGTAACGCAGTTCCACGACGAAGTAGTCGCGCAGGAAGCTGAAGTCGCCTGGGTTAAGGTGTTCAGTGAGAAGGAACAGCCAACGGATGCAGAACCGCTGGTGGTATCTGCTAAGGCGGTTGGCGGCGCCATCAATATCGCCGACCTCCTCCTCGAACACGGCCTAGTTGCGAGCAAAGCCCGCGCGCGTGAGCTTATCCGGCAAGGCGCGGTGGAGATAAACGCGCGGAAGGTGTCGTTGGATGAAGCAAGGAGTGTGGAGCTCTCTGACGGCGATATCCTTCGGGTGGGGCGCAGCTCGTTTCGGCGCGTGTGCTTAGAGCAGTAGCGCTATAGCCCCTGTTCGCTTCCGCAGAGTCGCTCATCCTTTTTGATTGTGTTCGAATCGTGCTATTGCCTTTTCAAGTTCTTGTGGCTACGCTATACCAGTCGGAAGGGAACGCGAGGGAGGGCGCTTATGGATTCTGATTACCGGATCGACTTCAATGAGGTCTACCGCGCGATCGACCACGGCGAGATCATCGCTCTCTTCTTCCCCCTCCTACGCAAGACCCTTCTCATGGACACCCGCACTACAGCTCTAGACGATCCTATGATCAAAGTTGTGCCGATGGCGGCCTCAGCTGAGGAGCGCTATCGAGAGCTCGTGAAAATGCG
>JBKKBW010000253.1:0-2417 GCA_046713635.1 Dehalococcoidia bacterium | reverse complement strand
GATATCGCCTGTCGTGTCAGGGCTTGTGATGCTCTCGCCGCCACCCGCGCAGTTGACATCGTTGCAATGCAGCACTTTCAGATCATCGTTTGTCGCGTCGTAGTAGCTCACGACCGGCCTATCGCTGCCGTCCAGTTCCAACGAAGCGTATGATCCGACGTCGCCGCCGGTGTCCGGACCCGTGATGCTCTCGCCGCCACCGGCGCAGTTCTCGTCGTTGCAGTGCATCACCTTCAGGTTGCCATTTGTGGCGTCGTAGTAACTGATGACGGGATTGCCATTAAAGAAACCGGGAAAGCCTGAGCTGTCGATTGCCAGCGAGGTGTACGCCCCGACATCGCCACCGGTGTCGGGACTCGTGATGCTCTCGCCGCCGCCTGCGCAGTTAACATCGTTACAATGCAACACCTTCAGGTTGCCGTTGGTAACGTCGTAGTAGCTCACCACAGGGTTGCCGAAGGTGTCCAGCACAATCGAGCTGTATGGCCCGACATCGCCGCCAGTGTCCGGACTTGTGATGCTGTCCCCACCGGCTATGCAGTTTGCGTCGTTACAGTGCAATATTTTCAGATTCCCGTTCGCAGCGTCGTAGTAGCTCACGACAGGACTGTCGGAGCTGTCCAGGACCAACGACGTGTGAGACCCAACGTCGCCGCCGGTATCTGGGCTCGTGATACTCACTCCGGTCCTGCAGGAAAAAAGGCAGCGGATAACCTTAAGGTCCCCGTTCGCGACGTCGTAGTAGCTCACAGCCGCGCCGTAACCGGAGGTGTCGATCGCCAACGAGCTGTAGGACCCGACCTCTCCGATTTGATCCGGTGTTCCCCCGTTCCCGCCTACGCAGCTCGAATTGAAGCAGTCCACAACCCTCAGATCTGATTTGAGCGACTCGTAATAGCTCACCACCGGAGTGCCGCCGCCATCGATAGCCAGCGAGGTATAGAAGGCCGATTTGTTATCTCCTGCATCCGCTAAGGTGATGCTGTTGCTTGCGGCGCTCACCGGCCCTACGCCGGGGCTCGCCACCATCGCGCCAAACGCCACGGCCGCAACCGCGGCTGTCAGATAGAAGACTCGAGATACTTTCACCGCGCTCTCCTCACTGCCTGCTCACTCCCGCCAGCTATCGGGCCGGCCAGTCGTCTCTGACGGTGCGCACGCCGCCGTTCGAGCGCTCTGCCAACCGTCGTCGAGCGCCTCCAACAATACGAACCTGGTGGTACGGGGAAGCCACCACGCCACGCAAATGATGGCCTAATATACGCGTGGCGTAACAGCCGTGTCAATCCGCCCATAGCACCTCCACTATGCAGCGCCTGCGGCTGCGCTTCTATGATGCTCCTCACACTTGTCCAACAAAGGGGCCGCCTCGTTGAGGTCGGCCCCTTTGTGTGTATTCGCTGCGTTACGAACAGTCGTGGAAGTACTGCTTCACCGCGTTCAGGATGTCATCCACGCGCTGCTGCCCGTTTGGGGGGCCCGTTCTCCAATTCATCGTCGCGTCCGGTAGCGTCCGGTCCGTCAGCGAGTTGTAGTCGATGTCCTCGGGTCCGACGCCGGCCGGCGGATTGATGTCCGGATCGTCGATGAAGTACTCGTCGACCACCGCCAGGATGTCGTCGACGCGGTTCAGGCCGTCACCCGTCGGGTTGAAGTAGTCATATCGGTTCTGCGGGCTGCGTAGCCCGCCCCGGAGCTTGTCCGGCCAGGCCTCGCCGCCGGGCTGAGCGCTTCCGCCCGGAACAACGTCCGGCGAGCTGTCCGGGCAGCCGTCGCCGTCGTAGTCCGCCGGGTACGCACCCGACACGCGCCGCCAGTGCGCGTCTCTGTCGCCGGCTGGGGCATTCGTCACGTTCGTCTGGTTCATGCCGTCGGCGTCCATGACGTACACTTCGTCGTTGCCGTCACGGTTGGTGTAGAACGCGATCTGCTCGCCGCCCGCCTTCCAGGCCGGGTAGTTGTCGTTGTCCGAGTTGCTGGTCAGTTGCAGCTCTCCCCCGCCAGCTGCGTTGATCGTAAAGATCTCGTTGTCTCCAACCGTCCTGCTGAACGCGATCTTGTTCCCTGACGGCGACCACGCCGGCAGGTCATCGAAGCTGGTGTTCACCGTGAGCTGCGTCGGGCTGCTGCCATCCGCGTTCATCGAGAAAATCTCGCGGTCGCCGTCGCGCGCGCTGGCGAAGATGATCTTCGTGCCATCCGGCGACCAGTCCGGCCACGCGTCCAACGACGCGTTGTTCGTCAGGTTCGTCTGAGCGCCACCTCCCGAAGGCACCTTGTACACCTCCAGGTTGGCGTCGCGGTCGCTCCAGAAGGCAATCTGTGTGCCGTCCGGGGACCAGCTCGGCCCGTAGTCGCTCCCCGTCGCGTTGGTGATCTGCGTCTGTCCGCTGCCGTCGGCATTCATGGTGTAGATG
>JBKKBW010000252.1:0-8542 GCA_046713635.1 Dehalococcoidia bacterium | reverse complement strand
GTCTACTGCAGCAACTGCTACAACAAGATCAAGGGCACGGCCACGGCGGCGGGAGAAGCGCCGCCCGCGCAATAGCGACCAGGCAGCCTTTTGAGCAAGAGGCCCTCATATCGAGGGCCTCTTGCTATCATCCAGGCATGGCTCCGCGACCCGAACTCCTACGGCAGCTCGCGCGACTCGTCGGGCACGACGTGTTCGTCGACCGCTTTGGCCCGCTCGATTCCGCTGAGCCCGGCATGGACGCGTTGCGCGCGCTGATCGATGAACGCTGCGACGATATCGCGGCCGGCCTCGTCGAAGAAGCTGCCGCCAGCGACGACGTGACGAGTCCGGAAACGGCGCAGGCCTATGTGGATGACCGGCTCCGCACGTTAGATGACATCCTTACTCCCGAGCAGGCCGAGCGGCTGCTGACAGCGTTTGTGGGCAAGACGAGCGGCTGGTAGTGGTTAGAGGCTGGAGTCTTGAGGCTGGATGCTGATGCGAAGCGGCTAACCACAGCCTGGCCACCAGGGTTCGATCAACAGGCACGCCGTGGCTTGCAGGATCAACGCCGCATCGATGGCATTCGTGTAGCCGTCATCGTTCACGTCTCCCGCGCCCGTGCAGCTGAAGGGTTGGATGAGGGCGGCCGTGAGCTGAAGGACCAACGCTGCATCGATCGCGTTCATCATGCCGTCGCAGTTGAAGTCGCCTAGGGTCGTCACGACGTGGACAGTAACGGTGTCTAAGAGGACAAGCCCCGGACAGCCAGCGCATGGCGGTGCGGGATTTCCATCAGCTCTAGTTGTTGATGTGTATGTTCCGGCGGTGTTGAAGCCGGTAGTGAGACTCACAGAACATGTACCACCGGAGCTAAGTCTCTCGCACTTGTGATCCAGGTCATCGAGCGAATCATTGTCCACTACAACGTTCAGCGGCCAGTTGGCGAGGTTGACTATCCTCCACTCGAACGTAACAGGCGCGCGAAGCCCGACGGTCACTGGTTCGTCCTGGCCGTTGACCGTGAACTGGAACGTGAAGTTGGCGGGGCGGACAGACGTGGGTGTTGGTGTGATGGTGGCGCACTGGCCCTCGACCGGAAACTGGTGCGTCGGGCAGGGCGTTACTGTTGGAGTTATAGCGGGGATGCAGCCGCCGAAGGGGCCGGGCGCCATGTCGGTCGGGCAGGGGATGGGTGTAGGCGTGACGGTCTGGGTGACCTTAATGCAGCCGTCGCCGTTTGGGTCTGGCACGGTGTGGATTGGGCAGGGCGTGGCGGTCGGAGTTAGCGCAGGTCCCTGGGATGTTGGTGTGTACGTGGGTGTGCCGCAGCCGGAGCCGCCGAAGGTATCGGGCACCTTGTGTGTGGGGCAGGGGGTTGGTGTGTACGTTGGCGTGATTGTGGCGCACTGGCCACCGACCGGCAGCTGGTGAGTCGGGCAGGGAGTTGGCGTGTCGTACGGGCCTGCGCTCGCTGAGCCCGACGGGTTCCCGAGTGCGACGAACGTGCCCATGACGCTAAAGGCGACAAGAGCTATTGCCGTGACGAGAAGCTTTCGGTTCTGCATCAGCCCTCTGCTTCCGTAGTCAGGCTAGCGCCGCCTTTGGAAGCTGTCAAACAGGTTTGACAGCCGGCCTACCGCGGCCTAGCATCGAAGAGCGATGAACGTTCACCTTCCCTACGGCGAACGCGGCCTCGATGTGGAGTTGCCGGACGGAACGTTCGTCATCGAGCCGCAGGCGACGCTAGGGCTGCCGGACCCAGAACGCGCCGTCGCGGAGGCGATCGCCCGGCCGATCGGATCGCCGTCGCTGCGAGAGTTCGTGCGCGCGACCGATACAGTGGCGATCGTCGTCAGCGATATCACGCGCCCCGTGCCGAACGACCTGCTCTTGCGCCCACTGCTGAAGGCCATGCACGACGCGGGCGTCCCGCGCGAGAACGTGGTCATCGTAGTCGGGACGGGGATGCACCGGCGCAGCACGCCGGAGGAAATCGAACGCATCGTCGGGGGCGAGATCGCGTCGTCGTACGAAGTGATCGACCACGTCGCGCGCGACAAGTCGACGTTGACGTTGCTAACGACAACGGCCCGCGGCGTCGATGTGTGGATTAACCGTCGCTATCTGGAGGCGGGCGTACGTATTGTGACCGGCTTCGTCGAACCGCACCTGTTCGCTGGCTACTCGGGTGGCGGGAAGGGCGTCCTGCCGGGCGTTGCAGGCACTGAAATCGTTATGGCGAACCACTCGGCGGAGATGATCGGTCATCCGAAGGCGACGTTCTGCGTGGGGGAAGGCAACCCGATCTTCGAGGAGCAGCGCGACATCGCGTTGCTCACCAGGCCCAGCTTTCTGCTCAACGTGACGCTGAACGCCGGGCGCGAGATCACAGGCGTCTTCGCGGGAGAGCTGGTCGCGGCGCACGATGCGGGTATCGCGCAGGCGAACCGGCAGTATGTGCGCGAGATCCCACACGAGTTCGACATTGTCGTGACGACGAACATGGGCTACCCGGCCGATATCCTGCTCTACCAGTCGGTGAAAGGCATCTGCGCGGCGGCGAAGGCGGTGCGTGGAGGCGGGACGATCATCCTCGCAGCGGAGTGTCGCGACGGCCTGGGCCTGGAGGAGTACACGGAGCTGCTGACGAGCGAGGCGTCACCCGCCGCGCTGCTGGAGCGCATCCACTCGCCGGGCTTCGCGCGCTACGACCAGTGGGGGGTGCAGGTGCAGGCGATGGCGCAAGCGAAGGCCAGCTGCTGGCTCTACTCGGCGATGTCGCGCGAGCAGGTCGAGTCAGCGCACCTGAACTACTGCGAGGATGTTTCATCGACGCTGGCGCGGCTTGTCGAGTCGCAGCGAGCCGAACTTGGGCGAGAGCCGTCGGTGGCGGTGCTGACGCACGGGCAGCTCACGGTGCCGGTCCTGGCGTAGGGCGCCTACGGCTGGGTATAGACGATGCGGTACAGCGTGCCGTTGCGCTCGTCCGGATCGTCCGAGCCGTAATCGAGGACGAGCAGCGAGCCATCAGTGTCCGCGAAGACATCGATTGGGTGCCTGAAGCCGGCGCCGAATTCCTCGACGATGCCGGTGTCGTCTGCAACGCTGATCCGCAGCAGCAAGCGATCGTACGGGTCGGGCTCCGCGAATAGGCTACCCCACAACGTTGCGAACAGGCTGCCGTTGTACTGGGTGGGAAAGGCGCTGCCGTCGTAGTACGTGATACCGGTAGATGCAGCATGCAAGCCCAGACTCACGACGGGTGGCGTGCCGTCCGTCTGCGGGTCGCAGCCGGCGTCGCCGTAGGGCCAGCCGTAGTCGCCGCCGTCGACGATCAGGTTCAGCTCATCGATCGTTGCGCAGGGCGCGTCCGAGCCGTTGTCCGTTGACCACAGGCGCCCCTGGCTGTCGAACGTGATGTCGTACGGGTTGCGCAGACCGCGCGCGTAGACGCGCAGCTCGCTTCCGTCCAGGTTCGACTGCAAGATCACGGCGGAGCGTTCGTCCGGCTCCACGCAGTCGTCGCAGGTGGAGCCGTTCGTGATGTAGAGCCTCCCGTCCGGCCCGATCGCCATGCCGTTGTTCTGGTGCCGGCCCGTCGGCAGGCCAGTGATGATGTCGTCGTGGTCGTCGGAGTCGAAGATGCGTGTGACCTTTCCGGTGTGCGAAACGTACACCGTTCTATCTGCCCCGACGAGCAGTCCGGTGATCGAACCGAACCCGGACGCAAACTCCTCGGTCTGCTCGAACACGCCATCGCCATCTCCGTCGACGAGGCGGAAGACGATCCCCTGGCGCTCCGACACTAAGATCGAGCCGTCGGGCGCGGGTGCGACGGAGGTCGCGCGCAGGAAGCCCGTCGCGATCGCGTACGCCGCGAAGCCGGGCGGCAGCGTGATGCCCGCTGATGGCGCGACGTTGGGAACTTGCGCAGCAGACGGCGTCTCGGTCGGTAACGGCGTCTCGATGGCTGTCGGTTCCGATGTCCCGATCGCGTCCGTGGACCTTGCGCCGGGATCATTGCTGTCGTCGCTACAGGCGGCACCGAACAGGAGGACTGTGAGCACAAACGCGATCGTGACAAGGCGGGACATATGAGAAGGGTAGCGACTGCGCGGGTACCGCGCACCGTCGGGTTGCCTCGGGGTGTTGCGACTTCTAGGAAGGGCGCCACCTCAACACCGGCTTCCGCGCTGCGGTCGCCTCATCGAGACGGCGAACAGGGGTGTTGTGTGGCGCTTCGCGCGCTAGCTCCGGCGATTCGTCCGCCTCGCGTGCGATGGCGAGCATCGCTTCGCAGAATTCGTCCAGCGTCTCTTTGCTCTCTGACTCGGTCGGCTCGATCATCATCGCTTCGTCGACGATCAGCGGGAAGTAGACCGTCGGCGGATGAAAGCCATAGTCGATCAACCGTTTGGCGATGTCCAGGGTGCGCACGCCCTTCGCCTTCTGCCGCGAGCCCGAGAGCACGCACTCGTGCATGCAGCGGCGGTCGTAGGCGAGCCGGTACGCGCCGCGCAGGCGGGTCTGCACATAGTTCGCGTTGAGGACAGCGGCCTCACTGATGCCGCGCAGGCCTTCTGCGCCGAGCGACAGAATGTACGTGTACGCTCGCGCCAGCACGCCGAAGTTGCCGTGAAACAGCCCCAGACGCCCGACGCTCCGCTCGGGTGTCCCGAGCACGAAGCCACCCTCGTTCTGTTCGACATGCGGTGTTGGCAAGAACGGCGCGAGATGTGACTTCACCGCGATCGGCCCGGCACCCGGGCCGCCGCCGCCGTGCGGCGTGCTGAACGTCTTATGCAGGTTGAGGTGCAGCACGTCGAACCCGAGGTCGCCTGGCTTCACGCGGCCGAGCATCGCGTTCATGTTCGCTCCGTCGCCGTATAGCAGCGCGCCGTGCGAGTGCAGCAGATCCGCAATGTGCGTGATGCGTGGCTCGAACAGGCCGAGCGTGCTTGGCAGCGTGAGCATGAGCGCGGCGACGCCGTCGTTGTCGAGCGCGCGCTCGAGCGCGTCCATGTCGATGTTGCCGTTCTTGTCCGATGGGATGCTTTCAACGGTAAAGCCGGCCATCGCCGCGGTCGCCGGGTTCGTGCCGTGAGCCGAGTCGGGTACCAGCACGCGCTTGCGGCGGCTGCCCTTGGAGCCGTCGCCGTTCGCCGTGTGGTACGCGCTTGCGATCAAAATCCCGGCGAGCTCGCCGTGCGCGCCTGCAGCGGGCACGAGCGATACGTCGTCCATGCCGGTGATTTCGGCGAGCATGCGCTGTAGGCCGTGCATCAGCGCGAGCGCACCCTGCGCCGTCTCGATCTGCTGCATCGGGTGCAGCTGCGCAAGGCCGGTCAGCCGTGCGATGTCCTCGTTGATACGCGGGTTGTACTTCATAGAGCAACTGCCGAGCGGGTAGAAGCCGGTGTCGATGCTGTAGTTCTTCTGCGATAGGCGCGTGAAGTAGCGCACGACGTCGAGCTGCGACAGCTCGGGCAGCGTCAGCTCCTCGCGTAGCAGGGATGCGTCTGGCAGCGCCGCCTCCGGCACATCGAGCGGCGGCAGCAGCGCCCCGATGCGACCAGAGCGGGAGAGATCGAACGACAGTGTGGCGCCGGGATCAGCCACCGATCGCTCCCAGCCCTTTTGCCAAGCAGGCGTCATGCTGAGCGCAGCGAAGCATCTGGCCCGACAAGAGAAACGCCTCGCTTGCAGCGGCCAGGCCCTTCGCTGCGCTCAGGGTGACACTGGTTGGTTGTCGCCGCGATCTGCGCGTCATGCTCCGACCACGCTCAGCGCCGTCACCAGCGCGTCGACCTCTTCTCTAGTATGCAGCTCGTTGAAGCAGAGCAGCATGCCGCGGTCGATGCGATCTGACACGTCGTAGCCGCCGATGATGCCGCGTTCGAGCAAGCGGTGGTTGGTCTCGGCAGGTGCGATCGGGCAGCGCACGACGAACTCCTGGAAGAACGTTCCCGGTACAACTTCGTAGCCCGGCAGCTGCGCGATCTGTTCGGCGGCGTAATGCGATTTGTGGTAGCAGAGCTCGGCCATGCGTCGGAGGCCCTGCTTGCCTAATGTGCAGAGCGCAACCGTGAACGCCAGCACGACAAGCTGCGTGCTGGTGCAGATGTTCGACGTCGCGCGCTCGCGGCGGATGTGCTGCTCGCGCGTCTGGAGCGTGAGGACGTAGCCGGTGCGGCCTTCGATGTCGTGCGTCTGACCGACGATGCGTCCAGGCATGTGTCGCACGAAGCGGCCGCGGCAGGCGAACAGCCCAACGTATGGCCCGCCGAAGCTGAGGGGAACGCCGATCGGCTGGCCATCGCTGACGACGATGTCGGCGCCGTAGTCCGCGGGTGGGCGGAACATACCGAGGCTGACTGGGTCCGCCGCGACGACGAAGAGCGCGCCAGCATCGTGGGCAGCCTGACCGAGCGAGTTGACGTCCTCCACGTAGCCGAAGAAGTTTGGTTGCTGGACGGCTATGCAGGCATCCTGATCGCTGATTGCAACGCTCCCTGGCGCGACAACCTCGACCTCTTCGTGGCGGCCCGCGGCGTACGTCTTGATCACGTCGATCGTATGCGGGTGGACAGTGTCGAGAACGAGAATGCGCGACCGGCCCGTCACCGCGCACGCCATCAGGCACGCCTCGGCCAGGGCGCTCGCGCCGTCGTACATGCCGGCGTTCGCGACGTCCATGCCCGTCAGCTCGCAAACAAGTGACTGGAACTCGAACGCGGCCTGGAGCGTTCCCTGGCTAATCTCCGGTTGGTAGGGCGTATACGACGTCAGGAACTCGCCGCGCCGGATGATGTGGTCGACGACGCTCGGCACGAAATGCCGATACGCGCCCGCGCCGAGGAACGATGGCAGCTCGCCGGCCGATTTGTTCTGTGCCGCTAGCGCGCCGATTTCACGCAGCAGCTCCGGCTCCGACATGACCGGCGGCAGATCGAGCGTCGGGTCACGGTGTTCCGCCGGGATCTCGGCGAACAGCTCGTCGATGGACGCTGCGCCGATCGTCGCGAGCATCTCGCGCCGGTCTTCGTCCGTGAGGGGGATGTAGGGGTGGGGCATACTAGATTGAAGGAAGAAGCTGGAGGTTGGACGGATCTGCTGGCGAGCCTTGGACGTGAGAAGTGTGACGCATCGCTTGGAGGGGCCAGATTCTTCGCTTCGCTCAGAATGACGCGGCGCTAATCCGTCTCGTCCTCCATGGTTTTGGTTACGAACCCGTCGTATGCCGAGGCGTCCATCAGATCATCGAGCTCGCTGGCGTTCGCGAGGCGCACCCTGATCAGCCAGCCTCGAGCGTAGGGCTCGCTGTTGACCAGCTCCGGCGAATCGACCGCCTCCTGGTTCACCTCGACTACCTCGCCACTGACGGGCGAGTACAACTCGGAGACGGCTTTGACGGACTCGACTTCGCCCATCTTGCCGAGCTTCTCGACGGTCGCGCCGGCAGCTGGCAGGTCTAGATAGACGATGTCTCCGAGCATGTCCTGCGCGTAGTCGCTGATCCCGACGACGCCGGTGCCGCCCTCGACGCGCACCCACTCGTGCTCTTTCGTGTACCTCAGATCGTCTGGAAAGTTCATGCGTTGTCCTTCGCTGGGCGGTAGAACGGTCGCTTCACCACGACTGCCGGCAGCAGCTTCCCGCGAGCATCGATCTGTAGCTCAACGCCCTCGCGCGCGAGATCGACCGGCAGATATGCCATGCCGATGCTTGTGCCGAGGACCGGAGAGTGCCCGCCGCTGGTCACTGTAGCCACGGGGTTGCCCTCGTGCAACGCAACATAACCGTGGCGCATTACCCCCTTGTCGAGCGCCTTCAGGCACGACAGCTTGCGCGCTGGCCCGGCCGCTTTGGCACCAACAAGCGCCGCGCGGCCGGCGAACTCGGCGTCGTCATCGAGGCTGACGGCGAAGCCGAGACCCGCCTCGAAGGGATTCGTCTTCGTATCGATGTCGTTGCCGTAGAGCGGGAGCGCAGCCTCCAGCCGGAGCGTATCGCGAGCACCGAGGCCGGCCGGGACGACGCCTTCGCGCGCGAGTTGCGTCAGCAGGTGCGCCCCGGCTTCGACAGATGTGACGAGCTCGAAGCCGTCCTCTCCCGTGTAGCCGGTGCGCGAGATGAAGAGCTTATATCCGCCGAACTCCTGCTCAATGCACTTACGCTTCGGGAGCGTGTTCGGCACCTCACCCCCGATGACGCGCGTCAGGAATGCCGGAGCGCCAGGACCCTGCAGCGCGAGCATGACCGTCGTCGACTGGCGGTCGAGCAGCTCGACGTCCATGCTGGGCTCGACGAAGCGCTCGATGTGTGCTCGTCCGGCATCGACGTTGGAGGCGTTGTTCACGACGAGGAAACGCACGTCATCGAGCCGGTAGACGAATACGTCATCTATGATCCCGCCTTCGTCGTTGCACATCAGCGCGTAGTGCGCGTCGCCCTCGGCAAGCTGGTCGACCTTGTACGTCACCGCGCGCCGGATCAGCCGCCCGGCGTCCGCGCCGACGACGAAGAGCCGTCCCATGTGCGACACGTCGAAGATCCC
>JBKKBW010000251.1:0-3169 GCA_046713635.1 Dehalococcoidia bacterium | reverse complement strand
TCGACCGTCACAAGCCGAGGTTCCCCGTCGCGCATCGTGTCCATGGCAGCCTGCCAGACTTCTGCCTCGCCGCAGCCGCCGCCGATCGTGCCGCAGAACGAGCCGTCCCGCCGTACAGCCATCTTCGCCCCCGGCTTGCGCGGCGTCGACCCGCGCGCCGAAGCGACGGTAGCGAGCACCAGCGGCCGGTGCTCGCGCAACGCGCTATCGATCTCTTCGTAGACTTCCTTCATGGTGTATGCAGGATAACGAATCGATGGTGGGCGCGCCTCAAACCACAGCTCGCCCATGGTCCTACGGACGTGCTGAGGGAAGCGAAGCATCTGGCCCCTCGACAGTACCTGCAAGCCACCCCGCACAGGTCACACCCGCTCGGCCAGCACCCAGATATGGTTGGAGAAGTAGCGATCCAGCGGCGGACGACGGCTCAGCGGCCGCAGAAAGCGCACCGCATCCAGCACGCGCAGCCCCAGCTTGTGCAAACGCAGCTCGTCCGGGAAGAACGTATCGGCAGGCGGCTCCCAGAAGTCGATCCGCCGCAGGCGAAAGCCAGTGCGCTGGAGCGCCGCTCGGAGCGACGCGGCGGACTGAGGATTGACATGCAGCGTCCGCTCGTACTCGTCGTGAGGAGGCAACGGGTCTGTGGGAAACACCAGCTTGTTGAAGAAACGGTTCTGTAGCCGAACAGCGCGCGCCGCGCCGAGCGTCGCGCGGTGGACGTTGCGCACGTAGTGTCTGTAGACCGTCTCCTCAAATACGCGGTTCGGTGACGTGTGAATAACCAGCCGGCCGGAACTCTTCAGCACGCGCCGCACTTCGCAAAGTGACGACTCTAGATCGGGCTGGTACACGTGCTCCACGAAATCGAGCATGAATGCCGCATCGAATGACTCCGGCGCGAAGGCGAGCCGTGTCGCATCCATCCGCGCGACGGCAGTACGGTCGCGTTCGCCTGACAGCACCAGCGCTCGTTGCGCGATCGACACGGCGGCCTGCGCGTAGTCGATACCGACAGCAGCCGCGCCGCGCAGTGCGCTCTGGAGCACGACCTCGCCGCGCCCGCAGGCAATGTCGAGTACCCGCTGGCTAGGCCGGATCGCTGCCAGATCCAGCGCGCGATGCAACCGCGGCGAGACGTCCCGGCCACCGCTATCGAGGAAGCGCTGGTAGCCCTCCACGGAGCGGAGGAAGTAGTCGTCCGTGTAGGCCTCGGGCGCGATGGGATCGCCGCTGGTCATCGTGCGTCAATTCTACGAGACGCGCGGCTTAGCCGTCCGCGCCGCCCCTTCTAGTTCGTCGCTACAGTTCCGCGTGCGGATCGATGCCTGCCTCAGCCACAAGCTCAGCCGCGGGCTTGTACCCACCTCCCCGATAGCCCTCGCGCAGCGCATAAAGATCTGCCACCGTGGTAGCCTCCGTGACCTCTCGGCCTAACCAAGCAGTCGCCTCCTCGGCCGTGAATGGCATGAACTCCACAGCCGCAGCGCACCGCCCGGCACGAGCAACGGCGGGGTGCAGCTCGCGAATCGGCTCGTTCGTAGTAACGAGGATGAGCGCTCGGAGCCCTTGGCCGATCAGGCCGTCGACTGTGTTCAACAGACGGGACAGGCCCTGGCCCGTGCGCTCTTTCGCGTCGGCGGACAGCAATTCTCCCGTATCCTCCATGACGATGAGCCGCCACCGCTCCGAGGCCTCATCCTCGTCGGATCCTCCATTCCCTCGGGCGAACCGGCGCATGTAGCGTGGAACGGCGTAGTCTTCCCACTCTCTTCGGCGGGCGAGCAGGACATTGATCAAGTACTTCCCCTCCGCAAGCAGCCGGTCCGGATCGATGATATAGTCGATGTCGCACCAATCGCGCCACTCCGACGCGACCGCGCGTAGCGCGAACGTCTTGCCCGTACCCGCCAAGCCATGAAACATGGAGTAGCTGTCCCCCCTGTGCGGGTATGAAGTCGGTCATCAGCCGATCGAGCTCGATTCGCGTTGCTGCCGAGTAGTTGGCAGCAATCTCTGACCAGCGCGGTACATCCAGGGTTCGTCGGAGCGTGCTCTGCCCATCCTTGTCGCCTACCCAAAAGACGATGGGGATACGCTTCGGATTTTCGCGGAGAGCCATTGGCAAGAGCTGGCGTGCCCAGCCAACGGCCTCACCCGACGCTTCCTTTGTGACGCCCGCGCCGGTCAGAGTCACCACCCCGTTGCTTAGCGAGCAGGAGACCGCCACGACACCATGCTCGGGCAACTCCACCGAACCAACTCCCGACTGGCAGCCCCCTGACCACTGGCTGGCCTCGCTCCCCAGCTCTTGTGGCAATCCACCGATGTCGCACGGCCAGCCCATTTCGCACCAGGCCTTCAGTCCATGCTCCTGGACCAGCTCCCAAAACCGAACTTGGCAGATAGACGCGTTGTAATCGGTGATGTTCACCTTGTATTCGATCATTTGTCTGCCTCCACTGCTGGATATATGCCAAGCCCAATTCGTCAATCTCTGCCACCACTTTTGCGGGACGCTCACGGTCTATCGCATTGCAACCCTTGCGTCGTTCCCGCCAGGGACCGCCGGGCGTCGAGCGGGGCGACGCCGGCGGTTCATGCACCAACGGTAGGAGGCATTAGCCCTGGCGGTTTAGTGATAGCTCGACCGGTAGGTCAAGCCATCAGCACTGTTGTTGAAACTTTGTGCGACGACCTCGCCTTTACGCGGGCTGGCCTTCGAAGCTCAAAAGATTGTGAATTCAGCCCTCGTTTTGAGCCCAAGTCCGCGCAGTTTGATGCGCGCGTGATAGAGATGGCTCACGACCGTCGACCTGGATATCCATAACTCTTCGCTGATTTCTTTGTACGTCCGCGCATCCAGCGCGAAGCGCTTGAAGATACCAGCCTCTCTGCGCGTGAGGACTCCCTTTGGCTTGTTGTTCTTGGCCATTTGACCTCCACATGACCGGTAGCCTTGCGGCTTCATGCGCTTCCGCTCCAGGCCGCAGGCAACCCTATACCTCCCTTTTTTCTTCCCCGTTGTCTTCGTACACATCCCCCTTACGACGCGCGGCGCGTTGGGCACCAAGTGAGAATCACATCGCTGGCATGGGAGAAGCCAACCGGCCAGGCTAGAACTCCTAGCCAGAGGATTCAATCCTTGCATTGTTAGTGTGGTGTATGGAAT
>JBKKBW010000250.1:0-3065 GCA_046713635.1 Dehalococcoidia bacterium | reverse complement strand
CATCGGCGAAGAGTTCATGGAGCAGGGGAATGACGCGCTCATCGTCTACGATGACCTATCGAAGCACGCATGGGCGTATCGACAGGTGTCGCTGCTGCTGCGCCGCCCTCCCGGCCGAGAGGCGTACCCGAGTGACGTCTTCTACCTACACTCCCGTTTGCTGGAGCGAGCGGCGCGTCTATCGCAAGACCTGGGCGGTGGTTCGCTGACAGCCCTACCGATCGTTGAGACGCAGGCGAACGATATCTCAGCGTACGTACCAACGAACGTCATCTCGATCACGGACGGACAGATCTTCCTGGAGTCCGACCTATTCTTCGCGGGCATCCGGCCCGCGATGAACGCGGGCCTCTCGGTCTCGCGCGTGGGTGGTGACGCGCAGCGAAAGGCGATGAAGCAGGTCGCGCGACAGCTCCGTCTGGACATGGCGCAGTACCGCGAGCTACAAGCGTTCGCGCAGTTCGGCGCTTCGGACCTGGACGCCGCGACACGGCAGCAACTAGAGCGCGGCCGCCGGCTGCAGGAGATCCTCAAGCAGCCGCAATTCCAACCGCTGACCCTCGAAAAGCAGGTCGTCATCCTCTTCGCGGGCACGCGAGGCTTCGTCGACGATGTCCCACCGGAGAAGATGCAGGAGTTCGAGAGGCAGCTCCTCCAGTACATGGAGGCGACGCATCCAGACATCGGGAAGTCGATCAAGGAGCAGAACGAGATTACGGCGGACGTGGAGTCGAAGCTCGACGCGGCGGTTCGGGAGTTCAAGCAGACGTTTGTTGCATAGCGACTAGCGAGCAAGATTCATGCCAACGCTACGAGAAATCCGCCGGCGCATACGTTCCGTCCAAAGCACCGCCAAGATTACGAAGGCGATGGAGCTTGTCGCGGCGTCCAAGATGCGCCGCGCCCAGCAACGAGCGCTGGCGGGCCGGCCCTATGCGGAGCGGCTCCTGTGGGTGCTGGCCGACCTGGCCGAGACCACGTCAGACCAGGAGACAGAAGCACTCCACCCGCTGCTCCAGCGCCGCGAGGTTCAGAACGCGGGCGTCGTGTTTATCACACCGAACCGCGGCCTGGCGGGCGGCCTGCCTGGCACGATGAATCGCAGGGCAAGTTCGCTCGTCCTGGAGTTGGCGGTACCGGCGAACGTGGTCGCTGTCGGCCGCAAGGGGCGCGACTTCTTCCGACGGACAGACACGCCGATCTCGGCGGAGTTCAGCGACCTGGGCGACTACCCGGAGTACCTGGAGGTGCTCCCGATCGCGCGCGTGGTGATCGACGACTACCTGGCGGGCAAGGTCGACCAGGTGCATCTCGTCTATCCGTACTTCCTCAACACGATGACACAGGAGCCACGGGTCACGAAGCTCCTTCCAATCGAGCCACCGGAGGACAAGGCCACTCAAGCCGTGGACTATATTTACGAGCCGAGCCGCGAAGCCGTGCTCGCCGAGATACTGCCTCGCTACGTCGAGATGCTGATTTACGAAGCGGTACTGGAAGGCATAGCGAGCGAACAGTCGGCGCGTATGGTCGCGATGCGCAACGCGAGCGATGCGGCGGGCGACATGATCCAGTCACTCACGCTCATCTACAACAAGGCGCGACAAGAACAGATCACCAAGGAGCTGCTGGACATCGTTGGCGGTGTCGAGCAGCTCAAGGGGTAGGAGGCAACTATGGCCACAGGAAAAGTCACGCAAGTCATCGGCACGGTCGTCGACGTCGAGTTTCCGCAGGGCGAGCTGCCCGAGATCTTCAACGCGGTCGAGATCGAGATGGACAGCGGGAAGCTCGTTGTTGAAGTAGAACAGCACCTCGGAAATAACTGGGTGCGCTGCCTGGCGATGGACACGACGGATGGCCTTCGGCGCGGGGCGACCGCTGTCGATACCGGCAAGGCGATCGCTGTGCCGACTGGTGAAGGCACGCTCGGCCGGCTGTTCAACGTGCTCGGTGTGCCGCTGGACGGCCTAGGCGAGGTGCCAGGCGAGCGCGTCGGTATCCACCGAACACCGCCGCCGCTGGAGGAGCAGGAGACTCAGGCCCAGATTCTCGAAACGGGTATGAAGGCGATCGACTTGATCGCGCCATTCACGCGCGGAGGAAAGATTGGCGCGTACGGAGGCGCGGGCGTCGGTAAGACAGTCATCATCAAGGAGCTGATCAACAACATCGCGACGCAGCACGGAGGCGTGTCCGTATTCGCAGGCGTAGGCGAACGCTCGCGGGAAGGGAACGACCTCTGGCATGAGATGCGCGAGTCCGGCGTCATTGAGAAGACGTGTCTCGTGTTCGGTCAGATGAACGAGCCACCGGGCGTACGTCTGCGCGTTAGCCTGACCGCGCTCACGATGGCCGAGTACTTCCGCGACACCGCTGGGCAGGACGTCTTGCTCTTCATCGACAACGTCTACCGCTACACCTTGGCGGGTATGGAGGTATCTGCGCTGCTTGGTCGGATGCCTTCCGCTGTCGGCTACCAGCCAACGCTTTCGACGGAGGTCGGTGAGCTCGAGGAGCGCATCACGACCAGCAAGAAGGGTTCGATTACATCCTTCCAGGCCGTCTTCGTGCCCGCGGACGATTACACCGACCCTGGTGTTGCAACGACGTTCGGGCACCTAGATGCGCTCGTCACGCTGGAGCGGTCGCTCTTCGAGCAAGGACTCTTCCCCGCGATGGACCCGCTTGCATCGTTCTCGCGCGTGCTCGATCCGCTGATCGTGGGGCAAGAACACTACGACGTCGCGAGAGACGTCCAGCGCGTGCTCCAGCGGTACAAGGACCTACAGGACATCATCGCGATCTTGGGTGTAGAGGAGCTGTCCGACGAGGACAAGCTCATCGTGGCGCGCGCCCGGCGGCTCCAGCGCTTCCTGACGCAGCCCATGTTCGTTGCCGAGGTGTTTACAGGGATTCCGGGCCAGTACGTGCCGATTCGTGAGACAGTCCGGGGCTGCAAGGAGATCATCGAAGGCAAGCACGACGCGTTGCCGGAACAAGCCTTTTACCTCATCGGCACGATCGACATGGCCATTGAGAAGGCCGAACAGATGGCGAAGGAA
>JBKKBW010000249.1:0-1414 GCA_046713635.1 Dehalococcoidia bacterium | reverse complement strand
GACTGGTCGCCCGACGGCTCCAGGATCGCGTTCGATAGCAACCGCCACGGCGACATCGAGATCTACGCCATGAATCCGGACGGCTCCGGTGTCCTCCGCCTCACCGATGAGCCCCTCGCCGACGAGGAGCCGGACTGGTCGCCGGACGGCGCCCAGTTGGTCTTTCGGAGCAGACGCAACGACAACAACAACAACGAGATCTACGTCATGAACGCGGACGGGAGCAACCCGCACAACATCACCAACAACCCCGCTTTCGATAGGAACGCAGAGTGGCAACCCTTGCCACAATCCGGCGACGCCGACTGCAACGACGTGGTGAACGCCATCGACGCAGCGCTCGTCCTTCAGTTTGGCGCGGGCCTCCTCGATTCGCTCCGCTGCCCTACGAACGCCGACGCCAACCACGACGACCGCATCAACAGCATCGATGCTGCCCTCATCCTCCAGTTCGTCGCCAGACTGCTGGACGAATTGTAGGGGGCGAGAGCCTGCCCTTGAGCGCAGCGAAGGGGCGGTCGCCCTGTCCAGGACCGTCGGCGCCACGTAGCATAGGAGCATGGTCCAGCAAGGGATACGTGAGCTGCCCACCGTCGCGCGTTCCATCGGCACGGTAAGAGAAGGTCACCTTCACGCGTCCCTCAAGGAGCGCTACCTCGAGCCCGGCGACAGTGTTGAGGTCGCAGTCGACGGGTACATCGTCGACATACTCCGGCGCGACCTGGTCATCGAAATCCAAACGGGCAACTTTTCCCGCATCGCTGCCAAAGTGCGCAAGCTCGTCTCCGATCACACCGTCCGGCTGGTCCATCCGGTCCCGCGCGCTCGCTGGATCGTGAAGCAGTCTCAGAACGGCGATGGCACGGTCTCACGCCGCAAGTCTCCGCGCCGCGGGGACGTGGTCGACGTCTTCGCGGAGCTGGTCAGCTTCCCCGAGCTCATCACGCACGAGAACTTCCAGCTGGACATCGTCCTGACGCAGGAGGAAGAAGTGCGAATGCACGTCGTCGACGGACATCGACGATGGCGACGGCGCGGCTGGGCCCCCGTCGAACGCCGCTTGTTGGACGTGATCGAGACCGTCTCGCTCCGCAACGCCGCCGACTTCCTGGCCCTCATGCCGGCCGGCCTGCCCGACGAGTTCCTCACATCCGACATCGCCGCTGCCCTTGGACGGCCCCGCCGGCTGGCTCAGCAACTGGCCTACTGCTTGAAAGCGTGCGGCCTTATCCAGCAGGCCGGCCGCTACGGCAATGCCATCGTGTACTCACGAGTGACCGCTACTGATTTCGCTCAGTCCCCTGATTAACGAGCCCCCAGATCGCGCCTAGGATCGCACCGACGATCACTAGGCCAGAACCGAGGATTAACCATTCACCAAGTGATGCTCCTCGTATGCCGAGACCTATCGCTC
>JBKKBW010000248.1:0-1634 GCA_046713635.1 Dehalococcoidia bacterium | reverse complement strand
GTGTAGGCTTGCGCGATTACGTCGCGTCCATCGAGGAGGGGCGGGATGGAGTCGGCTTGTACGGGAGTCGGAGTGTCTATCTCCATGTCCTCCAGTACCTTCAGTGAGGCCGGCTGGAGCCTATAGTCGTGAAATGATGGCATTATGACCCTTTCAGTAATCGACATCTTCGTCGAGGGCCAGTGCGAGGCTCGGAGGCCGAGAGGGGAGATTATCGCGGAGGGGCCACGTTGAAGTGTCTATGTTGCCGTAATGGTAGCATACGCGCGGCCAAGCGCCAGTCTGAGACCGGCGCGATGCTCCTTTCGAAGCTACGGGCGGGATTCCGATGCTACAGGTATTCCTTCAGGGTGTCATACGCCCACCACGCCACGGCAATGACGAGCACGAGGTAAAGCACCTCTCCGATGCTGACTTCCATGTTTGCTACTCCTGACGGGGAGATAGCCTCGGCAAATCTGACGGGGCTCCAATATACCATAACGGCCAGCGGGGCCGACGTTACGCTTGAGGCGGGTTGCAGATTCCGCCAGGGTTCCACGGCTATCTGGCCCCGAGGTAGGTTGCGGTCGCCGGGGGGCGAGCTCCGGGCCTCATTCGCTGGCGGCAGCGACGTTCACTTCGTCGGACGCTACCTCGACCATATCGTTCTGATTGAGGTAGAGAGCAACGCGGATGGTGTGCCGCCCTGGCTGGAGGGTGCCGATCGATCCTGAGGACGTGGAGAACGGCTCGGGGTACGGCTGGCCATCGATCAGGACGTGCCAGTGGCTCCCTTCTGCGGGCAGGCCGCTAGGCGGCGCGGGCATTAACACGGTTCCCTCCACCGCAACCTCGAGTGTTATCACTCCTGATACATCTTCGCCTTCGGTTGGAGAAAGCACGGCGATGCCGAGGACGCCTGGCTCGGCGGTGGGCGAACTTGTAGCAGTGGAAGGGATCGGCGGCTTCGTTGGCGCGGTCTCCTGTTGCCCACCGGCGCAGGCCGCGAAGGCGAGTCCGAACAGCGCTACCAGGACGATGAGCAGAGATCGCTTCACCCGATCACCCCGGGGGCTAGAGGCGGGCTCTTGGCCGCTACAGCGGGACGTTGCCGTGCTTCTTCGGCGGCGAGACCTCCGCCTTCGTCGAGAGCATGTCGAGAGCGCGGATAACCTTTGGCCGAGTGTCGCGCGGATCGATCACGCCATCGATGTACCCTTTGCTGGCGGCGATGTACGGGTTAGCGAAGCGGTCCTTGTACTCCGCCAGCAGCTTCTGGCGCAGTTCGTCTGGCTTCTCTGCCTTCTCCAGCTCCCTGCGGTTGAGCAGGTTCACCGCGGCGTCAGGGCCCATCACCGCGATTTCACCCATCGGCCAGGAGTAGTTGACGTCGGCGTGCAGGTGTTTGCTGCCCATTGCGTCGTAGGCGCCGCCGTAGGCGCGCCGCACGATGATGGTGATCTTCGGGACAGTCGCCTCAGCGTACGCGTACACCAGCTTCGCACCGTGCGTGATGATGCCACCATACTCCTGCGACGTGCCGGGCAAATAGCCTGACGTATCGACGAAGGTGAGGATCGGAATGTTGAAGGCGTCGCAGAAGCGTACGAAGCGCGCGGCCTTGCGCGACGAGTCGATGTCGAGGACGCCGG
>JBKKBW010000247.1:0-5413 GCA_046713635.1 Dehalococcoidia bacterium | reverse complement strand
GTACATGGCGGGTTATAGCATCGATCGGCTTGGCTTGCCCTGGGGTCCGACGTTCGCGCTTGGGCCGATCGCGCCGGTCCTTACAGTGCTGTGGGTGGTGTTCTTTACGAACGCAATCAATCTTATCGATGGTAGGGACGGCGTTGCGACCGGGGTTTCCGTGCTTGCTGCAGCGACGTTGGCGATGGTCGCTGCGAGCGCAGGTCACCCGACAGTCGCACTGCTGCTCATGGCTATCGCCGGCGCTGGTCTGGGGCTGTTGCCGTTTAACCTGCCACCGGCCTCGGTGTTCCTCGGAGACTCCGGTGCGCTGCTCTTCGGCTTTGTGCTCGCAGCGCTCTCCATCCGCGCTGCGACAGGCGACAGTGACGCTGTGTTCATAGCGGTTCCGATTGTGGCGCTGGGCTTCCCGATTCTCGATACGTTGCTCGCCTTCGTCCGGCGATCGCTCGATTTCAGGCACCCGATGTTGCGAGACGAAGACCACATCCACCATCGGCTGGAGGAGGCTGGGTTCGGTCCTCGCGGATTGGTTGTGGTCCTCTACGCTACGGCCAGTCTCTTCTCTTTTGGTGCGCTGACGCTCCACTACGTGCACGTCTTTGGCCTGGAGATGTTGGTTCTAGGCGCGACGTTGCTGCTGGTGGCCGGGATTCTCACCAAGCTTGGTTACTTGCTCTCGCTTTGGAACAGCGCGAGTATCGTTTGGGTGCGCCAGCGCTTGCGAGGCGACTATCTTCCCATCGAAATCCCGGAGCGGGACTAGCCTATCTTTCCCTTTTCACGGCTAGCTGCGCTGCGCAGCGCACCGATATCCCGCCCGCCACCGCAACATTGAGCCCAATGCGCGCCACAATGTTCTCCGGACGGAGGTACATCGTGTAGTAGCGCCACATACCTCGATGGCGAGCGATGATAGCGCGCGAGGGTGCCGACGATGAGCTTCCTCCGATGCGATGCACCACGCTAACGTCCGGGAAATAGACGACACGTAGGCCAGCGCGATGTATCCGCTGACAGTAGTCTACGTCTTCGATCGACCAGAAGTACCCTTCGTCTAGCGTACCCACTCGGTCTATTGTCGAGCGCGGTAAAAGCCATGCTGCGCCGGAGACCCAATCGACATCAGCGATAGCTGAATGATCGAATTGCGTCATGAGGTAGTTGCTTGAGGCATGGTTGCGGGGAAAGAGCCGTGTCAGCAGTGAGTAACGGTTGAAAAGGGCAGTCCCATAGCCCGGAAATGCGCGGCATGAGAGCTGGACAGTGCCTGCAGAGTCGAGCAGCTTCGGTGCGAGCAGGCCGACGTCGGGGTGTTGTTCTAGGTAACTGAGCATAGGTGGCAGCACATCGCCTATGAGCTCCGCATCTGGGTTGAGGATCAGGACCGCATTGCTGCTCGAGAGCGCGATACCTTCGTTCACCCCCGCCGCAAAGCCCGAGTTCCTACTCCGCCGAACGAGCCGCACTTGAGGAAACTCACGCTGAACCATGTCAGGAGTTCCGTCCGACGATGCGTTGTCCACGACAACGACGTCGAACGGCCAGTCACGTGTGTGCTCGTACACGGAAGCCAGACAACGCCGAACGTGATCGCAGCCGTTAAACGTCACGATGATGACCGAGACGTCGGGCGCGCCGCTCATCTGGCGGCGACGAGCTCGTAAAGCAACAGCGTCTCGCGAGCTGCGCGCGCCCACGAGAACTCAGCTGCTCGCGCGAGGCCGAGTTCTCGCAAGCTGGCGCGCAGCTTCTCGTCGCGCAGGACGGCTTCGATCGCGGAAGCTATGGCCCCGACATCGAACGGATCGACGAGGAGGGACGCGCCGTCCGCTATCTCTGCAGGCGCCGATACGTTCGAGGTAACGACAGGGGTACCGCAAGCCATCGATTCCAGCACTGGCAGTCCGAAGCCCTCGTAGAGTGAAGGAAACGCGAGGAGCGCCGCGCCGGAGTAGAGCGGTGGCATATCCTCGTCAGGCACGTATCCGAGGAACGTGACATTTCCCGTCAGGTCAAGCTCACGAATGAGGTCGTAGTCGCGTTCATACTTCCAGGCCGGTTGCCCAACCACAGCCATGGAGCAGTCGATCCCTTTGGCTCGCAAGGAAGCAAGCGCGCGGAAGAGGCGCGCGCGATTCTTACCGGGCTCCAGACTTCCGACGCTGAGCACGTAGCGCCCTGGCAGCCCATACCGGGCGCGCACTTCTTCGATCTGAGCGCGTGTCGCTTCCTGATAGATCGAGGAGGCTGCCTCGGGAATGGAAACGACGCGCTCCGACGGGATGCGCAAGCGTTCGATGACCTGTTGCCGGATGGTCTGCGATGGCGTGATAATCGCGTCTGCGGCGAGCGCCGAGGCTCGGGTGACGCCTTCCATAAACAGCCGCCTTGCCAATGGATAGCGCTTTGGTATGAGCATGAATGTGAGGTCGTGTACCGTGACGACAAGCTTCGAACGGGATGCGAGCGGCAGCCGGACGGCGATAGGTGTGTGGTGATGAGGCGAGTGCAAGACGTCGATGCGCAGACGGCGGAGTATCAGCGGGAGGACCGTTTGCTCCCAGGCAAGCCGCGCACCGCGCCAGGCTGGCTCGACAACAACAAGATGCAGCCACTGCTCCCTTGCGAGATCCTCGAACATGCCCTCGCGTGCGAAGACCACAAGGCTGTGTTGCGACTGGGCTTGGGCCATCGCGCGAATGAGCTGGTACGTGTACACGCCTGCGCCTGCCATCTGTCGTGGTACGGCCGTGGCGTCGATTGCTACGCGAAGCGTGGTCTCGCTGGCCACGCTAGAAGTCCTGCACTTCAAGCGTGCGGCCCATTCGTCCGCGGTAGTAGTCGTACATGCCGTAGGTCATCGCCTTGAGGAGCTTCCACTGACCGCGCGAAGCGTACCTGACGGCGTAAGGAAGCCTGGTGGCCAAGAAGTACAGCGTAAAGTAGGCATAGCCGAGACGCGAGCGGGCGTGCTTGCGGACGAGATAAGGCCGGTTCCGCGTGGCGTAGTATAGCTTAAGAGGAGTCATCCAGCCGCCGCCGCTCGAGGCGCTCTCTCTGTGATACACGACAGCGTCCGGAACGTATAGTAATTCGTAGCCGGCTTTGGCCGCGCGTCTAAGAAGGTCGGTCTCCTCGTAGTACATGAAGAAGCGCTCGTCCAGAGGTCCCGCGTCACGGAACGCCTGCGACGGCATGAGCAGGCAGCAAAAGCTGGCCGTTTGAAGCGCACGGCGGCGGCGCGTGGCTGGCCCATCCGGCTTGCCATGATACGTGTTGCGAAACAGACCTAGGTTCCAGTCGAAGTCGCCCGCGTGCGTGCTTATCAGCCGATGGTCTTCGCTGTAGAGGATGCGCGGGACGGTCAGCGTGCGCTCGTCGGCTGCATCAACCAGCTTTTGGATGAAGTCTGACTCATGCGTCGTGTCGTCATTCAGGAACAGTGTGTAGTCGAGACGCTGATCAAGACAGTGCCGCGCCCCGAGGTTGTTGCCACCGGCTGTACCTACATTTTCTCCAGCTCGCAGGAGTATCGCGTCAGGTCGGCGTTGCTCGATCTCGCGCAACGATCCGTCGGTTGAACCTGAGTCCACTATGACAAGCCTGGTGTTTGGGTAGTTCACGCGATCGAGTGAATCGATGAACTGACCGATAAATGCCGCGCTGTTGTAGTTGACAACGACAACTCCGACTGACGGATCCTTGTTCACAAGAGGGATGGTAGCATTGCGCCTCCCTGCGGGGGAGCAAGGTTGTCTGGCAACGGGCGCCTTCATTCTCATCGCTAGCTGTCCGATACTACTTAGAGGGAGAAGCTTGGCCTTTCGGCTGGCCGCTCCGATCCATATTTAAAGGCAGGGAACGAATGACCAAGACGGCGTTCAGACGGGGGTTCGCAGCGTCGGCGGCCAGCGCCATCGTGCTGGCGGCCAGTCTATTCTCAGGGACGGTTGCATCGGCAGCGGGGCCGACAATCCGCGTCGATTCGGTGGATTCATATGTCGGCGGTATGGCGAAGGTCGACGTGAGTATCGAGGACGTTGGGCCTCCTGGCGTTGGCGCCTGGACGGTCGATCTACATTTCGACGCTGAGATCCTGACGGCGGTTGATTGCACGTCACAGCAAGGCGGTGGGATCTGCAATGAAGCGTATGGCCCGGGAACAGCTCGTGTCGTAGGCACGAACATCCACGGCCTAGAAGGTGACGCGTCATTAGCGATCGCTGCCCTCTCTTGTAAGAAAGCTGGCGAAAGCGCGCTCACGCTAACTATTTCCGTCTTCGTTGATGCAACACCTGGTGACCCGACGGATATCGAAACGAAAGTAGCGAATGGCATGGCTATCTGCGCGGAACAGGCGAGCAAGCCGACGCCAACGCCGCCGGGCAGCGACCCGAAGGTGGCTGGCGACGCCAACTGCGACGGCGAGGCGAACGCGCTCGATGCGGCGCTGGTGCTGCAGTATGTGGCCGGACTCTTGGATGAGCTGGCGTGCGTCGACGCAGACTATAACCACGACGGCCGGATCGATGCGCTTGACGCGGCGCTTATTCTCCAGAAGGACGCCGGGCTTATCGACTAGGCGGCTCAGCTTTCCTGCGGCGACGAGCGCGTCTCTCCCACATGCGGCGCGGCCTCGTGCCCAACCCCCGATAGGTATTGGCTAAGCGCTTCTTCCCAGGAGCGCAACTGGATGCCCAGCGCCAACGCACCGGTGTTTGCGAGGACCGAATAGGACGGCTTCCTCGGGACTCCCGAGCCCGGGCCCAGCAAAGCGCGGAACTGTGCGGCAGTCATGGGCTGGACATCGACATCCGTCTTATCTACGAGACGTAGAATTTCTGACGCCCAGTAGTAGCGGGACGCTTCGCCGGCGTTCGCGACGTGGTAGACGCCGTAGCGGTTCGTCTCGACCAACCGGGAAATAGCGTTTGCGAGATCGCGAGTCCATGTCGGTGTAGCTATCTCGTCGGTAACGCCGGTCAGCTCTCCACTCTCCACCCAGCGCAGCACCTTGGACACGAAGTTGTCTCCTCCGTCGCCGTACACCCACGACGTTCGGACGATGTAGTACCGTGCTAGCGATGCCTGCACGCGCCGTTCCCCCTCCAGCTTCGAGCGGCCGTATTGGTTAATCGCCCCTGGTTCGTCTACCTCCACGTAGGGCGTTTCCTTCGTGCCATCGAAGACTTCGTTCGTGCTGATGTACACCATTGCAGCGCCAGCTGCTGCGCATGAGCGCGCGACGTTCTCTGTCCCGTCGGAGTTGACCTGCATCGCGAGGTCAGGCTCGCGCTCGCAGCGGGCCGTATCCGTGAGCGCAGCGCTGTGAACCACGATGTCAGGGTGGAAGCTATCCATGGCGGCGCTAACGGCGGCCCCGTCAGTAATGTCCAGGTCGCCGTGGGAC
>JBKKBW010000246.1:0-2454 GCA_046713635.1 Dehalococcoidia bacterium | reverse complement strand
TCGATCTACCGCTTCCGGCGCGCCGACATCGACCTGTATCAGCGAGCACAAGAACGCTTCGAGCCTGGTCTGGTGCGCTTGACGCAAAACTTCCGCTCAGTTTCACCCGTTCTTGATTGGGTAAATCACATCTTTGGTGAGCTGATGGGAGATCAGCCAGGCGAGGGGCAGGTAGCTTACGTAGCGCTCGAGCCATCGCGGAGCGAGCTGACCGCGCCAACGGTACGAATACTCGGCGGGGCAAAGGGGATCGAGCTTGGCGATATTCGCCGCAACGAAGCGAGGGAGATCGCACGGGTGATCCAGAGCGCGAAGGAGGAGAACTGGCAAGTCCTCGTCGATGGCGAGCAGCGCCCAGCTCGTTACGCCGACATTGCGCTTCTGCTGCCAACCCGAACGCCGCTACCGGCGATAGAACAAGCGCTTGAAGATGCGGCCGTACCCTACCGGGTGGAGAGTCAATCGCTCGTGTACAACACACAAGAGGTGCGCGACCTGCTCTCGATCCTGCGCGCGATAGATGACCCGACGGACCAAGTCGCCCTGATTGCTGCGCTGCGTTCGCCGGCGTACGGGTGCGGGGACGACGATCTGATGCGCTTTTCGCAGGCGAAGGGACGCTGGGACTATCGAAGGGCCCCACCTGAGGGCCTACCTGCAGACGATCCAGTTGCTCTGTCGCTGGCAAGCCTGCACGTCCTGCACGAGCGGCGCTGGTGGGAGACGATCAGCGGAATCGTGGAGACCGTCATCCGGGAGCGCCGCCTGTTCGAGCTGGCGTTCGCGCATCGGCGGCCACGAGAGCGTTGGCAGCGGCTGCGCTTCATTCTGGACCAGTCGCGCGCGTTCGCGGAAGCCGGGGGCCGGACGCTGCGCCAGTTCATCGACTGGGCGGAACGCCAGGCGGGCGAAGGGACGCGAGTGATTGAGACCGTAGTACCGGAACCGGACGACGACGCAGTGCGCGTCATGACCATCCATGCTGCGAAAGGACTCGAATTTCCGATCGTCATTCTTGCGGGGCTCAACCTGCAGTCGGGATCTGGCCGGAAGAGCCCCGTGCTTTGGGACAGCGCTGGCCAGCCGGAGGTACACGTTGCGTCAGGAAGAGGGCGGAAGGATGACGCGCCGTTTGAAACGCCGGGCTACCAAGAGTTATCTGAACGCGAGACGATGATGGACGGCCGCGAGAAGGTCCGCCTCCTGTACGTCGCAGCGACGCGCGCGCGCGACCACCTGGTTGTCAGCCTTCATCACGAACAGGGAAAGCAGAGCCAGGCCAAGGAGCTGTACGACGCCTGCGCTAAGGCAAAGAAACTCTGGCAGCCAATGGATGTGTCGTGGCAGATGACGCTGTCGCCCAACGGAACGGCGCGGACACCGTTCGACGACAGCCGGGAAAGACGCGATGCCTGGTTGGAGGCAAGGGACGGCCGCATCGAGACGCTCAGGCGCGTTCCCGCCTACGCGGCGACGGAGCTGGCGAAGCTCGCTTCGGGTGACGACGCGGACCCAAATCTGCAGAAGGATCCCCCGGTGGAAGAGATACCACCCTGGCGTCGCGGACGGGCCGGTACGGCGATGGGGCGCGCGGTGCACGCAGTGCTGCAGAGCATCGATCTTGCCAGCGGCGACGCGTTGGAAGGGACTGCGCGAGCGCAAGCGGCCGCGGAAGGCGTTCCAGCGCGTGCGGACGAGATAGCGCGACTCGTGTCATCGGCGCTCCAGTCGCGCGCGGTACGGGAAGCTGTCGCGAGCGGACGCTACTGGCGCGAGCTATACGCCGGCGCACCGGTGGATGGGAGTGTTATCGAGGGGTTCATCGACCTGCTCCACGAGACGCCGGAAGGACTCGTCATCGTCGACTACAAGACAGACTCTGTCCCGGGCGCCAAGGAGATCGACGCCTCGGTCGAGCGCTATCGATTGCAAGGCGCGGCGTACGCGGTGGCGCTTGAGCAGGCGCTGGCGAAGCCCGTGGCGCGATGCGTGTTCGTGTTCGCGAACACATCGGGCGCGATTGAACGAGCGATTGACGATCTCCCTGCCGCGAAGGCAGCGGTTCGCGCGCTGCTGGCGAATGAGATAGCCAAGCCAAATAGCTAAGATGCCAATTAGTCGCACCCGAGTAGGAGTAGCCTTCGTCACCATGGCGGTCTTTTCCGTCGTGCTGATGGTGTCCGTCGGCGTACGCGAGGATTACCCACTCATTGTTATCGCGTTATCCAGCGCATACGTAGCCGGCCTTAGTGTAGTCATTGGCATTATGGTCATCTATGTGCTGAGGCGCTTCGGAAAGTGATAGCCGTATGCCTGGTGCGAACGCTGTCACTGGCCCTCGACGGTCATCGCGCCCACTAGCGATCCCGCCTCTTCGCGCGCCATCTCCAGGCGATCGATGAAATCGATAAGGACGGTGTTGACACGCGCCGCTGCCTCCAGGTGAAACGCGTG
>JBKKBW010000245.1:0-3810 GCA_046713635.1 Dehalococcoidia bacterium | reverse complement strand
ACACAGAGCCGTACGACATCCTGAAGCTTGTCATCTGCGGTAATCCGACTTGCGGCGCCTACAACGACTATGACATCGATGCTGTGGCAATAACCGGGTTGTACCCGTCCCTCGCGCTCGACACCTCAGGCTTTCCCGTTATCAGCTACTGGGGTCAGTCGGCTGCGGACCTGAAGGTCGTTCACTGTTTGGACGCCACCTGCTCGGCGAAGGTCATCACAACCGTTGATGGCGCCAGCGGAGACGTTGGCGAGTATACGTCGCTCATGCTCGACGCCGCGGGCTTTCCTGTCGTCAGCTACTACAACGGGACTAGTGGCGATTTGAAAGTACTCCACTGTGGAGATGCGAACTGCTCGTCCGGGAATACCATTGCAACGCCTGACAGCAGTGGCAACGTCGGACAGCATACGTCGCTGGCGCTCGACGCCGCCGGTAACCCGGTTGTGAGTTACTACAACGTGACTGGCACTGCGCTAAAGGTGCTGCACTGTGGCAACGCCACCTGTACCGCAGGCAACACCATCACGACTCCAGACGCCGCCGGCAATGTTGGGCAATACACATCGCTCGCGCTGGATGGTGCGGGCAATCCAGTTGTAAGCTACTACGACGCGACCGACATGAAACTAAACGTCCTGCGCTGCGGCGACGCGGCATGCGCGGGAACGTCAGTAGGCGTCGGCGGTCTGACCCAACTCGCCAACGTACAAGTGCCAGTCGGCAGTGGAAGTGAACAGCCCGGGCGGATCATTGCGGCCATCCTGCTTGCGGTCATCATCGCGCTCCCCACGGGCTGGGCCGCCCTCCGCAACCGGAGAGACACCTAGGGGTCGCTCGCCTACTTCGATTGGCCCAACCATCGCATTTCAGAGCTAGTCGATCGGGTTGTGGAAGCAGGTGCGCTCGCCAGTGTGGCAGGCTGGCCCGACGGGGTGGACACGGACGACTATCGCATCGCCATCGCAGTCCGCCGCGATGCTCTCGACGTGCATGACATTGCCGGACGTATCGCCCTTGCGCATGAGCTTGTTCTCAGCGCGCGAGAAGCGCCAGACTTGCTTCGTTTCGCGCGTCTTCGCGATCGCCTCGTCGTTCATGTAGAAGAGCGTTAGCACTTCGCCCGAGTCGGCGTCCTGAATGATGGCGGGCAGCAGACCACCCATCTTCTTGAAGTCTAGGTCGAAACCGTTTGTAACCATGTGCCCCTATTCTACAGCCGCATCGGGATGCCGTGCGCGGCGAGCTGCTCTTTCGTCTCTCGAATGCTGTAGGTGCCGAAGTGGAATATACTAGCGGCTAGCACCGCATCCGCCTTGCCGTCGATAATCGCATCGGCCATATGAGCCGGGTTCCCAGCACCACCAGAAGCGATCACCGGAACCTCGACCGCCTCGGAGACGGCGCGGGTGAGCGGTAGATCGTAGCCGGTCAGGTGGCCGTCGGTGTCCATCGACGTGAGCAGTATCTCGCCCGCGCCCAGGGCAACGACCTGCTGAGCCCATTCGACCGCATCGAGGCCGGTCGGAGTCCGGCCGCCGTGCGTGTAGACTTCCCACTTGCCTTCAGCGACGCCCTTGGCGTCGATCGCCACGACGATATTCTGATTGCCGAAGCGCTCCGCGCAGCGCCCGACGACCGCGGGCTCTGCCACCGCTGATGTGTTTAGCGAGACCTTGTCGGCGCCCAGCTCCAGAAGCAGCCGCACGTCATCATGGCTACGCACGCCGCCGCCGACCGTGAACGGAATGAACACTTCGTCCGCGACGCGCGCGACCATATCGTACACCGTATTGCGATTATCCGACGATGCAGTGATATCGAGAAACACTAGCTCGTCGGCGCCCTGCTCCTCGTATACGCTCGCAAGGGCGACCGGATCGCCGGCGTCGCGCAGCTCGACGAACGAGATGCCCTTCACCACACGACCGTCGGAGACGTCGAAGCAAGGGATGATACGTTTGGTAAGCATCCTAAGGTAATTCTAACGTAGAGCCGCCAGCGCCTCAGGCAGCACGATGCGCCCCTCGTAGAGCGCCATACCCACGATTGCTCCTTCGACGCCAAGTTCGGCGAGCCGCACCAGGTGTTCGGTTTCCGCGACGCCGCCGGCAGCGATGAGCTTCGCCGCTGTCGCACTCAGAAGCGTCTCGATCGCGGCGTAGTTCGGCGCGGTGAGTGTGCCATCGACACCGATGTCTGTGTAGACGAAGCGCTCAACGCCCAGGTTTGCGAAGTTACGCATTAGGTCGTCGATACGCTGCTCAGTCTGGTCGAGCCAGCCACGCGAAGCAAAGTAGCCGTCGCGACCGTCGAGCGACACGACGATACGGTCGCCGTGTCGTTCGCACGCCTTCGCCGCAAAGCTCGGATCCTGCACTGCGGCTGTACCTAGCACAACACGATCAGCCCCCGCTTCGATCCAGTCATCGACTGTCGCGATGTCTCGGACACCGCCTGCCACCTGCACCGGAAGTTCGACTGCCTGAATAACAGAGCGAGTGGCTTCGGCGTTCGCTTGAGTTCCGTCCCGCGCGCCATCTAGGTCGACTATGTGCAGTCGAGGCGCGCCCTGTTCCGCCCAGCTGGTTGCGGTGGCAACAGGGTCGTGGGAGAACACAGTCTCTCTATCGTAGTCGCCCTGAAAGAGCCTCACGCAGCGCCCGCCGCGCAGATCGATTGCCGGGATGATCTCCACGCTAGCCGCTGCGTCGCCGGCGCAACTCGCGTTGGATCATGCGCTCCTCAGCCTCTCGGCCCCAGAGCTGCGGAGCAACGAAGCTTGAGATAAACTCCCAGCCGAGAAACACCCCCCAGACCAGCGCGACCCATTGTGCCCAGTTGATGCCGCTGCCGTCGCCGCCTGTGCCCCAGTCGAGCAGGACGAACACGCCGTTGAGCGCGAGATAGGTGACCAGATGACGGACAAATCGCAGCCGCTTCCGTACGCTTCGTCGCACGCTCCAGTAGTCGTCGGATGCTGGACGGTCCATGTCGATCACATCGGCCTCCTCGTCGTCTCCGGTATCGCCAAAGACAAAACGTCTGCCACTGCCGCCTCGCATGTGAAGACGGAAGAATGGCAGGTCGAAATCGACGAAGTCGTCGTCGCGCTTGCTCATCGTCACGCGTATGCCGTGAGGAAGTTCCTGTACAGCCGCAGGCCGGCAGCGCCGCTTTTCTCTGGGTGGAACTGCGTGGCAACAAGCCGTCCTCGCGCGATCGCCGAAGCGAACGTCACGCCGTAATCCGTCCGCCCGATGACGAGCGATTCGTCGTCTGGGTCGGGATAGTAGCTGTGGACGAAGTAGAAGTAGCTGCCGTCCGGAATGCCCTCGAATACTAGGTGGTCATTCGCCTGGGCCACTTGGTTCCAACCCATGTGGGGGATCTTGAGCGCCGTTCCCCCACCGTTGGTTGAAAGCAGCTTGCGGACGCGGCCCGGCACTACGTCCAGGCACGCGTGGTCACCGCCTTCGTCCGTTGCTGTGAAGAGCACCTGATACCCCATGCAGACTCCGAGAAACGGCCGGCCAGCTTCGATGTATGTGCGTAGCGGATCGGCGAAGCCGCGCGACTGCAGGTTGCGCATCGTGTCGGCAGCCACGCCGACGCCGGGTACGACAACGGCGTCAGCGTCATCGAGCGCATGTGGATCGCTCGAAACGTCTGGAGTGAACCCGGCATGCTCTATAGCACGGGCGACGCTCCGCAGGTTGCCAGCGCCGTAGTCAACCACTATTATGCGCTTCTGGCTCATGCGAAGGGATTGTAGCACGAACGTTCCGGCGCTCTCGTATAATAGAACAC
>JBKKBW010000244.1:0-5241 GCA_046713635.1 Dehalococcoidia bacterium | reverse complement strand
GATAACGGGCTGCCCCATCGATTCCAGGCAGGCGAAGGGCGCAGCGTCACTGCGTTGCACGGTCGTTGGTTCGCCGGCAGCCCAGCCCGTTGAGAAGACATCGCCGTCGGCTGTCAGCAGCACGACGCGTACTTCCGTGTTGTCGTTGATCGATGCGCACGCGTCGACCAACTCTTGCATGAAGAGCTGGTCGATCGGGTTGCCGGCGTCGGGCCGCGCCAGGCGAATGTACGCCAGCGAACCCCTCGTGTCGACCGTGATCGTTCGATCCGCCATCAGGGCTTGAGCCTAACAGAAGCGCCTTGGTGGTTGCTACCGCCCGCTGGTACGCTTTGGCGTTCCAAACGCGGCGAGTGGAGGAGGGCAAGAATGACAGTCGAGAAGGTTTCCGTTGGAAGCGTCGAGATCGCCAGCGTACTGGACGGAGAGATGCGCGGCCCTCCGTCGTTCTTCTTCGCGGGCATCCCGCCCGAGATGTACAGGCCCGCCCTCGGCGACGACCTCGGCGCCGACTCCTTTGGCGACTCAATGCGCGTGAAGTTCGGAAGCTTCCTGGTCCGCAGCAGTGGCAAGACGGTGCTCGTTGATACGGGCGCCGGGCCGCGCATCCCTGCCATGCCCGGAGGTAAGCTAATCGAGAACCTCGCGGCGATCGGTGTGCAGCCACAGGACATCGATGTCGTCGTAAACACGCACCTGCACGTCGATCATGTCGGCTGGAACTGTGACGAACGCGATGGCGTATTCCTACCGACGTTCCCGAACGCCGAGTACTGGATCAACCGTATCGAGTGGGACTACTGGACCGACCCCACAAACGCCGCCGAGGAGGGTGCGCACATAACACAGGGAGTGTTGCCATTGAAGGACAGCCCGCAGCTCAAACTCGTCGACGGCGAGGTCTCGATCACGCCGGAGCTGCAGATGCTCTCCACACCGGGGCATACGCCAGGGCACGTCTCGATCGGCGTGGCGTCCGGCGGCGAGAGCGCGATCATCCTGGGCGATGTTGCGCACCACCCCTTCAACCTCGTGCGCATATGGGTCGCCGCCGTCGACGAGTTGCCGCGCATCTCGCGCCGCACGAAGCGCGCGCTGGTGGAGCGCCTGATCCGAGAACAGACCTTGGTCTGTGGCGGGCATTTCACCCCGGCCAGCTTCGGCCGGTTCGTGATGGCGGATGGCCAGCGACGGTGGGAGCCGTTGGCGTAGCACGGGTCGAGGGCGGCAACCCTTCGCTTCGATCGAGGGCAGGCTCCGGGCCGCCCCTACTCTGGCGCCTGGACGGTGACAGCGGGATCGTTCGGGCGCGAGATATCTATGCTGAGCGTCCACTTCGTTGGTGCCTTGAACTCGAGCTCCTGCAAGATCGGAATGTCGTTTGTCACCGTACCGGTCGTCTTTATCCGCACTGGCCAGGCGCCCTCCTGAGCCAGCCAGACATCCCAGCGCTGGTTCTGCAGGTCTAACGTCTCGGGCTCCTGGACGAGGAAGTCCTGGAAGTACTGCATACCCTCCGGCCCAACGATGTAGTGGTAGGCCCGAAGCTCGTTAACGAACTCTAGGATGCCGGGCAGACGCTGGACGCTTTCGCGCGCCTGACGGAACTCCTCCCCGCCCAGAAAGCCCGGGTTAATCGGCGAGAACGATACGCTCAGCAGTCGCGCCGCCTGGGGATCGTCTGGCGTTGCTTGCGACCATGGATCTTCGCCGTTGCGTATCCAGAGCTGATCGCCAATGACAATTGCGCTCTGCTTCGTAGTGGCGCCCGGAAGAAGGGTGGTGTAGGTGAAGGCGTGGCGGTCCGGCCTCTCGTAGTCTCCCTCGGTGGTGACCGAGACGTTATTCACCGCTCCGTCGGCCTTGCTGCCTTCCAGCGTCAGCGTCGCAACGTAGTGATAACGGTCGAGGTCGGTTAGGCTGCTCGGCTCCGGCGACTGGGTAGCCGTGGCACTGGGCGTGTCGGAATCGTCGGAGCTACCGCACGCGGTGCTAGCCCCGAGCAACAATAGGCCGCCTAACGCGGCGGCCAGAATCCCTGCAGACCGTTTTGTCATGCTTCATCCCGCCCCTGGCGGACTGTCCAATACTGATCAGGATAGCGGGCGCCACAGGCAGGTGCGAGGCTGGACCAGGCCGGTAGCGTTATGTAAATCTGCTCTTAGTTCGGGGCGCCGATTGCGATGGACTCGTCGTTGATCTGGGTGACATTGATGGTCATTCGGATTGTTACGATGCTATTGGGACTGACATCGAACGGTGAGCCGGCGCCGAATATCTCCGGAGTCCCTGTCGCGGTGAGTTCACCGCGTACGAGCCCATTGAGGTCCTCTCCGATCCAAGCGGTCAGGTCGAACTCTGTGATTCCAGACGCGCTGGCGAAGAAATCTTCCCCAAAGAGTACGCCCAAGTCATCGATAGCATCACTTGGTATATGGTAGCGCCTTGTCTCTACACCGTTGACAGTCTCGGCCTCGCTGTCTAGCGCTGCGATGTCGTTCGCGAACTCCGGGTCATCAATGAATCCCTCGTCTGCGGATGTAAGACTCAGCATGTCCGTGACGGCAGGATCGGTCGCAGTCGTGGCGGTCCAGTCGCCAACGTTACCCTCGCGATACCACGCGTCGTCACCGATTAGGATGGCCTCTTCAGTCACCGAGATGCCCCCTATGGTGTAGTTCTGTGTGAACGAGTGCGAATTCGGAGCCTCGAAGTCACCCTCAATCGTGCCTGCGATCTGCGCTGGCTCGTCGGTCATAGGGTCTTCGATGTCGACAGCGAGGTCTATCCTGTAGTGATACGCGTCGTACGTTCGCGCGAACGACACTGCAGTCGGCTCGCTGGTTGATGCCCCGGTAGGAACCGGCTCATCTGTAGCCGCGACCGTGGCCGTCGGACTATCGCTGCTTTTGTCGTCACCGCCGCAGGCGCCAAAGACCAAGAGTGAGGCCGCGCAGAGCAAGACGAGGAGCCGGACGCTGGACATAGGATCCTCCCAAGGGAGTATCGGTAGGGCGCGCCTCCGGGTCAATCGGCGCGTTGACCGCTCAGGGCTGGCAAGGCTATCTTGGGGCCAGCACCACTCATCGACTGAGGAGAGCCTTGGCTCCACCCTATACCCACCGTTTGGGCAACCTGGACCTGCATATCCTGAGCGACGGCCTGTTCTATCAGGACGCCGGGGCGGTTTTTGGCATCGTCCCGAAGGTGATGTGGGAACGTACGGTGAACCCAAGGCTGGACGACCAGTACCGCATGGCGCTCGGGATGAACTGCCTGCTCGTTCGCCCGCACGACAAACTTGTGCTGATCGAGACCGGCGTCGGCGATAAGGAGGGCCATCGACGGCAGGCCTCGCCAGCTTCTGAGGGCACGCTGTTGAGCGATCTATGGGTCCTGGACATCAAGCCCGAAGACATCGATATCGTAATAAACACGCACCTACACGCCGACCACTGTGGCTGGAACACGCGCTCGAACGCAGATGGGCAGATCGTCCCAACCTTTCCGAACGCGCGGTATCTGATCCAACGCGGCGAATGGGACGCAGCGATCAGCCCAAACGAGCGCACACGCGCGACGTACCTTTCGGAGAACCTGCTGCCGCTCGAAGAAGCGGGTGTGCTCGACCTCATCGACGGCGAACACCGCGTCACACCAGAGATCACGATCGTTGACACGCGCGGGCATACGGAGGACCACGCCTCGGTCGTGCTCTCTTCCGGCGGCGAGACGGCGATCTACATAGGCGACATGGTCCAGCACCACGTCCAGCTCGAGCGGACGGCTTGGGTCGCGTCGTTCGACCTGCTACCCCTCGTCTCGATGGAGACGAAGAAACGCATCGTCGAGCGGGCGATCCGCGAGCGCGCGCTTATCGTTAGCGTCCATTCACCCTTTCCCGGACTCGGCCGCATGACAATGGCCGACGGCAAAAAACGCTGGGAGGCGATTCGTTAGTCATGCGGTCAGCGGCATTCCTCACTTCCATCGCCTTTCTGCTCATGGCGTGCGGTCCGGAACAAGCGGAGGTTATCTCTACTACCGAACCAGACCGGCTGGGAAGTCTTGTGGACGCGATGAACGAACAACTGCCGACCTTGCTCGAAAAATACGCTGTACCGGGCGCAGCTGTAGGCGTCGTCGAAGATGGCAGGGTAGCATGGTCGTCCGGCTATGGCCTTGCTGATATCGCATCTGGAACTCCCGTGACTGACGAGGCAGTGTTTCAGGTGGCTTCGCTATCAAAGCCCGTCACCGCGTGGGGCATCATGCATCTCGTCGAACAAGGACAACTCGATCTCGATGCGCCCGTCGAGCACTATTTGACTCGGTGGCAGGTACCAGCCTCGGAGTTCGACAACAAGGGCGTGACAGCACGCAGATTACTCAGCCACACCAGCGGTCTCTCCGTACCCGGCTATCCGGGGTTTGCTCCGGACATGGCTCTTCCCTCCGTGGAAGAGTCCCTTCAGGGAGACTCTGGAGGCGTGGGCGCCGTGGAGCTTATTCTGAAGCCTGGCTCCACGTACGAGTACGCAGGCGGAGGCTACACTGTATTGCAACTGCTCGTCGAGGAGCTGACCGGCGAAACGTTCGCTGACTACATGCAGCAACAGGTGTTGCAGCCGCTCGGTCTGGAAAACAGTGCGTTCACATGGACGCAGGAACTTCGTGACACGACGGCCACGGCATATGACGGTACGGGCACACCGCTGCCGAACTATCTCTTCACCGAACAGGCAGCAGCAGGCCTGTACGCCACGGCACCTGACCTTGCGCGTTGGGTCGCTGCCGCTATGGAGGGGCCGGGGGGCGCGAAACCCGGTAGGGGTATCATCGGCCCCGCTTCGCTCGCGGAGATGTACACGCCCGTCCTAGGTACCTACGGGTTCGGCCACGATGTGGAGTCAGCTCCAGGCTCCGATCTGCGCGTTCAGCATTCCGGAGCGAACCGAGGCTGGCGGTCGCACTTCGTCGCTCTTCCCGACCTTCGAAGAGGTTTTGTGGTGCTCATTAACAGCGACAACGGCGCGCCCTTTGACTCCGTGAGCAACTTCCGAACAGATGCTGTCTGCATCTGGGCGGCATGGACCGGCGGGGAGGGATTCCCAGAGTGCCCCCGTGAGGCGCTCGGATGACCACCACCGCCCTCCACCAACTCCCGCTCATCGAGCAGCATCGAGCATTTGGCGCGCGCTTTGCGCCGTTCGCTGGCTGGGAGATGCCGGTGCAGTACAC
>JBKKBW010000243.1:0-1926 GCA_046713635.1 Dehalococcoidia bacterium | reverse complement strand
GGGGTAGGGTCCTGGGATCCGCCAACCTTGGATCTAAGATGTTCGACCTCAGCAATGTAGGCAAGATCGGGTGTCAAGTACTTCGCCACGGTGTCAAAGCTGATTGCCTCCCCATCTCGATAATTCGTTGCAGCGCGCCCGGCAGTTTCAATGACCTGCCGCCTTCCATGTACAAAGGGTCCGAACGGATTGCCGAGGGACACGTCATCGCGCTGCGAGAACATCTGCTGAGCGGGTTCAGCGTTTCCTTTCATGAACTGGTCAAGAGCGAGGTGGTAGCGTTCGATTACTTGGTCGAAGTCCTCAGGTGCTGTCATGCTCATTCCTCCGCTTGCCGCAGTGGATGTGCCGCCAAACTAAAGAGAAGGTGTCACCGCCTGCCCAACGTGACAACAACCTCCCTTAGATCTACAAGTCTGTTTGCCGTTACGGAGGACTCGCAGGCAAAGCTTGGAGCCCACGGCGGTCAGGTTGACTGTCATGTGCGCGGCTGGAAGACGTAGAACCCTGCGAACGTACCGAGGCCAACCAGGATCAGTAGCACCCCGAAACCTTTGACCAGGGTTGCGACTCCGAAGGCTGCCTCGGCCAAACCGAGCGCGGTGATACGTGAGATCGCCTTCGTGCACGTCCCGTCAAGGTGCCGAAGTTCTTCCGGCAGGTCATCAGTTCGAGGCAGCTGCGCGCACGCCGTAATCGGCTCGCCGTTGTCGTCCGTGATTCCCGTCTCCGACAACATCTCCGTTAGGTGCTCGCGGATGACATCCGCCTGAGCACGCGCGGTGTCGGCGTCCGTTACGGGTGCTTCGGGTATCGCCGCGTCCTCGGCCGTGAATATCTTCTCTTCCGTGAGCGCCGAGCTGACGTCGTCCTCGACCGTAAACCCTTGATAGAGCGTGTACACCCCGGCCCCTACAAGAACCAGCCCGACCAGGAACCCCGCGGCAACCGCAACCACTCGTGCCCTGTTACGCATGAGTTGATTCCTTTCATATACTCAGCGTCGCTGCCATGTCTGGCATCGATCCGATTCTATATCCTTAACTACCGTTTGCCGTAGGGCCAAGCGATCTTCGCACCTCAAGATTCTGGCCGCGTTAGCGGAAACGCCACCACGTCGCGGATCGTCGGGCTGTTCGTCAGGAACATGAACCAGCGGTCGATGCCCACGCCGAAGCCGGCCGTCGGGGGCATGCCGTACTCGAGTGCCTCGAGGAACTCCTCGTCTAACATTTGCGCCTCGCGGTCGCCTGCTTCGCGTAGCCGCTGCTGCTCCTCGAAGCGCGCGCGTTGGTCGAGCGGGTCGTTCAGCTCTGCGAAGCCGTTCCCGACCTCGGAGCCCGCCATCAGCACCTGGAGCCGTTGCACGCGTGTCGGGTCGTTCGGGTCGCGCTTCGCCAGCGGCGATACGTCGACAGGGTGGTTGACGAGGAACTGCGGCCGGATCAGCGTGGGCCGGATCGCGCGTTTGTAGATCATGTCGATCAGCCGACCGCGACCGAGGACGGGCCTCGCCTCGTCGCCCGCGTGCTCGCGCGCGACCGGTAGCAGCGACTCCGCAGTCGGGTGGGCGTCCAGGTCGACGCCGATGCCGCGGAACAGCTCCTTGTAGTCGGACTCGGGCCATGGCGGCGTGAAGTCGAGCTCATCGTCGCCGTAGCGCAGCTTCAGCGTCCCGAACGTCTGATCGATCACCGTCGTGTACATGCGCTCGACAAACTGCTTCAGCATCGGAAGGTCCGCGTACGCCCAGTAGAGCTCCAGCAGGTCGAACTCCTGGAGGTACTCACGCCCGAGCCCTTCGTTCCGGAAGACGCGACCGATCTCGTAGATCTTTTCGAGCCCGCCGATGATCAGGCGCTTGTGCGCCAGCTCCAGCGAGATGCGCAGATAGAAGTCGTGGTCGAGCGCGTTGTGGTGCGTGAC
>JBKKBW010000242.1:0-3371 GCA_046713635.1 Dehalococcoidia bacterium | reverse complement strand
ATCTACGAGTTCTTGCCGCTTGTCTTCGGCGTGGGAGGGGCGCTCTACTACGCGTTCAAAGCCATGATGGACCAGGTGTTACTGGCTTCGGCTACTCTACTCCTTACCTTGGTATTCGCGTTAATGCCTGGCGAAGCACCTCTGCTGGGCGCATGGTGGAAGCTCAGTTACATCGTCGCGATCGGCGGCGTGATGTTCCTTCAGCTGGAGAGCTTCACGAAGTTCCTCATCTTTTGGACGCTGGCTACCTTCTTTGCAATGGGCATCGCTGGGGAGAAGATGCCCTGGCTGACCGTTCATGTCGCGTTGCCGCTGATCATGCTTGGCGCGAAGATCATCGACGATATCCTCTCCAGCGTGGGCGAGATGGTTCAACAGCAGGCCAAGCCTGCCGCTGAGGAGAAGCCGACGCGACGTGGCAGGCGGACCGCCGAGGAGGAACCCGCTGGGCCTGCGCCGAACACCGAGCCCGAGGTAGAGCGCTACCTCCCGCTGATTGCGGGCGGGATGCTCGCGATTCTGGCGACGATCATTTTCCAGGCGTATGGGCCGGCGAGCCCCCTCTCGATTCTCGCGTGGATGCTGTCGCTCGCCGCTCTGGCTGTCGTTGCGTGGGCGGCGCGTAACGGCTCCTGGCGTCTGGCCGGGCAAATCGCGGCAGTCGGTCTCTTCGGCGCGCTCTTCGTCTTCACGGTACGTGCATCCTGGGACGCCGCGTACGATCAGGGCGCCGTCGGCAACTATCCGCAGGAAGCTCTCATTTACGCTCAAGGCTCGCCCGCGCTGAATGTTATCCGCGACAATATCTCCAAGTTCGCGGACGACACGGGGCAAGGCAAGGAACTCCCCGTCATTGTTGACTCGTCGGTAAATGTGTGGCCGTGGCCCTGGATTCTCCGCAATCGAAACTATCAGAGCCCCACCTTCGACGAGGGCTATTCGCCACCTGCAGGCGCCGTCGTGCTGGTGAGTAACGAGAACCAGTCCCAGATGCAGCCCTATCTGGCCGATTACCAAGAGGGCATCCCCTACACGCACATGTGGTGGTTCCCGGAGTTCTATAAGAACTTCAGTGCGGAGCCCGGTGACTACGAGAAGGACGACTTCCTCTCGAAGGTATTCGGTGGCGACTTCTTCGGGACCTGGAGGCGTTACTACATCGACCGCGAGGTGAACGGCGCCTCAGCCGCCGCTGACATGATCGCTTACTTCCCGAAGGGTTCTGCGATTATTCGACCACCATCGGACGGCGGAATCACTCCGGTGAGCGCCAACGATCTGCCAGCCGATCAGATCACAGTGGTGGGCGGGCCTGGCAGCGAAGCCGGGCAATTCTCATCGCCGCTGGACGTGGCTCTCGACGCACAAGGCAAGCTCTACATCGTGGATTCGCTGAATCATCGCGTTCAAAAAATTGCAGCTGATGGGACGACGCAGACGTTCGGCGAGGAAGGTAGTGAACAGGGACAATTCGCTAACCCGCGTAGCGAGGACTACGCTGTGGACGACGGGCCGTGGGGCATCGCCGTAGATGCGCAAGGGAATATCTACGTGGCCGACACGTGGAACCACCGGGTCCAAAAGTTCGGGCCCGATCTGGAATACATTAGCGAATGGGGGACCGGTCAGCTCTTCGGGCCACGCGATGTCGCGATCGACGCCGAGGGCAACGTGCTCGTCGTTGACACGGGAAACAAGAAGATTCGCAAGTACGACGCGGACGGCAAGCTGATTCAGGAGTACGGCCGCGCAGGCACTGGGCAGGGCCAGTTCAACGAGCCAAGCTCCGTGGCACTCGCTCCCAATGGAGATATCTATGTGGCCGACTACTGGAACCAGCGCATCCAGCGCTTCAGTTCGTCGTTCCAGCACATCGGCGACATCGAAGTAGACAGCTGGGGAAGCCAGGGAGTAAGCGATCGCGCTTATATTCAGGTTCTCGCTGACGGCCGGATCCTGGCGACTGATCCGGCGAACAGACGCATTATCGTCTTCGACGGGCAGGGCAATGAGGAGCGTTCGTGGCGCATCGGCCCTTCGGCGGGCATAAGCCGGCCAATCGGCATCGTGGCCGACGGTGAGAACGTCTACATCTCGGATAGCCTGGCGTCATCTGTCGTGCGAGTGCCACTGGCAGTTGTGCTTGCGCCACCTGCCGTAGCCGCACCGACAGCAGGTGAGACAGCGGGTGGAACTCCGTAGCCACCACTCTAGAATTCAAGATGACGAGCAGCTACGCCTTGCAGGTGTGGCTGCTCTGTCTTTTGCCCGCTCGATGGCCGCTCGATAGAATTGGGACACCCCATGAGCGAAGCTCACACCATGCCCGTACGAAAGGCAGTAATCCTCGCTGCCGGATTTGGCACGCGGATGCTGCCCGCGACGAAGGCACAGCCCAAAGAGGCGCTTCCCCTCGTGGACAAGCCAATCATCCAGTATGCGGTCGAAGAAGCGGCGGCCTCTGGCCTCGAACAGGTCATCATCGTCACGAGCATTGGGAAGCGCGCTGTGGAAGACCACTTCGATCGCGCGCTGGAGCTAGAGCAGGCGCTGGAGGCAAAGGGCGACCACGTGCGGCTGGCCGAAATCCGGCGAATCAATGACCTAGCAGACATCATTTATGTGCGGCAACACCAGCAGCTAGGCATCGGTCATGCGGTGCTTCAGGTGCGGAACGTTGTAGGCCGCGAGCCGTTCGCGCTGTTCTTTCCGGACGACGTGATCGTCTCTGCCGTCCCGGCTGTCCGACAACTGCTTGACGCGTTCCAGGAGCAGCGTGGCAGTGTCCTCGCGGTAGAAGAGGTGTCCCCGGAGGAAGTGCCGAACTACGGTATCGTTGATGGCGAGCAGGTAGCCGAAGGCTTGTGGCGCGTGCACGGGTTGGTCGAAAAGCCCGCGGCTAAGGACGCACCTTCAAACCTGGGGATCGTGGGCCGTTACGTTCTTACGCCGGAGATCTTCGACGCGCTGGATGGGACGAAGCCCGGTAAGAACGGCGAGATTCAGATTACAGATGGCCTTGTACGGTTGCTCAAGCACCAGCCGATGTTCGCAAAACGCTTCGACGGACAGCGATATGACACCGGTCGCCCCCTCGGTCTGCTCAAGGCATCAATCGACGTCGCGCTCACACGCGACGATCTCAGAGGCGAGTTGCTGACGTACTTGCGCTCGCTCGACCTCGAGCGCTGAGGCGAAGCGATGCGAATCCTCTCGCTCGGCTTTCCGCTGCCTGGGGCGTCGATTGACAATTTCACGTTCTTCAATGCCCCAACGTTCTTCGACTATGACGCAGTCGTTGTCGATCCTCGATCGCTCTCTGCGCTCATCGACGACGTTGTCGGCGGCAGCGTGGACCACACAGCGTACTC
>JBKKBW010000241.1:0-2554 GCA_046713635.1 Dehalococcoidia bacterium | reverse complement strand
CAGGACGCGCCGAAGCACAAGGGCATATCTTTCTTGCTTGTCGATATGAAGTCGCCGGGCATCGATGTGCGGCCGATCAAGCAAGTCTCCGGCGATACAGAGTTCAACGAGATCTACTTCGACAATGTGCGTGTGCCCGCCGGCAATGTCCTCGGCGAGGTGAACAGCGGCTGGCTCGTGGCAAATCGCCTGCTCGCGTACGAACGCGGCGTCATCACCATGGAGATGATAGCGGGCTACCAGCGTCAGTGGGACGAGCTACGGGACTTCGCGCGCAACACGAATCGAGGTGGTGCGCTCCTCGTCGACGACCCTCGCGTCCGTGAACGGCTGGCCGGTAGCTATGTCGATATCCAGCTGTTCCGCCTGGCCAACCTCCGTCTCTTGACCCGCTACATGCGTGGCGACTCGCCGGGAGCCGAAACGTCCTTCATGAAGCTGCTCTGGGTGGATACCGAACAGCGGTTGAACGACCTCGCGATGTCGCTCGCCGGCCCTGATGGACTAATTAAGGATGGGGCAGGAGCCATCGCTGGCGGCGAATGGCTACGTTTGTTCTTGTTCTCGCGGGCCGCATCCATCTACGGCGGCACGCAGGACATCCAGCGGAACATCATCGCCGAGCGCTTCTACGGGCTGCCGAGAGGGTAGGGCGCTATCGAGTTCGAGCTGAGCGAAGAACAGGAGCTGCTCCGTCGCGGCCTGCGTGAGCTCCTCGATCGCGAGTGCCCGCCATCGCGCGTACGTGCGATCGCCTACGACGGCGACGGCCGTGCTCCTGAGCTCTGGCGCGCGCTCGCGAGTGCGGGCTGGGCGGGCATCGCACTCGGGGAGGATCATGGGGGCTCGGCGCGGCCATTCGAAGACGTGATGCTTGTCATGGTCGAGGCCGGTCGAGCTGTTGTACCGCTGCCACTCACGACAACGCTCCTCGCGTCGCGGGCGCTAACGAAGATGCCATGGTTGACACCGCCGGGCCCGCCGCAGGGCGCGCTCGTGTTACGGATCGTCAGCGGCGATGCAATCTTGACGCTTGCACTTGATGGGTATCCCGGAACTCTATCGAGAAAAGGCGCGATGGCGGCCCCTACCGCCGTGCGCGACTCCTCCAATTGGCGGGTTGAAGGTACGCACCCATTCGTCCCGTTCGGGCCGCTAGCCGGCGCTGTCCTCGTCGAGGCTAACGCCGAGGGGAGTGCCGTGTTGTTTCTTCTACCAACGGACATACCCGGTGCGAGCTGGCGCGACCTTGATTTGATCGATCGCACAGTTCCGCACAACCAAGTGAAATTCGATAGGGTCTCCGTCCCCGAGTATGCGTGCCTTACGAGGGGCGAGGGCGCTTCAGAGATAATCGAACAACTTCTGGCTGAGTGGACCGTCGCACTTGCGGCCGAAACCTTAGGCGCGTGCGAACGCATGCTTGAGATGAGCGTTGCGTACGCAAAAGAGCGTGTGCAGTTCGGCCGCCCGATCGGCGCGAACCAGGCCGTCAAGATCCGTCTCGCCGACATGGGCGCCGCTGTTGAGCGGATGCGGGCCGCTGTCTATCACGCCGCAGTGAAGATTGACGCCGACGCCGAAGATCGCGGCCTCGCCGTCGCGATGGCGAAGGTCGCAACATCAGGGCAGGGGGCTTGGCTCGGCAGCCAGGCCATCCACGTGCACGGAGGCATCGGCTACACTTGGGAACACGATCTCCACCTGTACTTCAAGCGCATCAAGAGCAACGAACTCCTGTTGGGCGACGACAGCCTGCACCTCGCGCGAGTAGGGGACGCGGTACTGTGACTCCGTCGAACGGGAAGCCGACCGCGCTCGCGCCGTATCGCGTGCTCGATCTCACAGGCGAGATCGGGCAGTTCGCGGGACGCTGCTTTGCTGACCTGGGCGCGGACGTCATCAAAGTGGAGCCACCGGGCGGCGATCCTGTCCGCCGCATCGGGCCGTTCGTCCACGACGAAGCCAAGCCCGACCGTAGTCTGCTCTGGTTCACGCTCAACGCCAGCAAGCGCGGCGTCACGCTCGATATCGAGAAGGAAGGAGGCCGCGATCTGCTCCAAAGGCTCATCGCGAACACCGATCTCGTCATCGAATCGTATGCGCCAGGCTACTTGCGCTCACTCGGCATCGATCAGGAAGCGATTCGCCGCGAGCACCCGAAGCTCGTCTGGGTGTCCGTCACGGGCTTCGGCCAGGACGGGCCGTATGCGGACTACAAGTGGTCGGACATAATCGGCCAGGCGCTCGGCGGGTTGCTCTTCCTCTGGGGCGAGCCGGACAAGCCCCCGTCGCGGCCGCGCGCCGCGCAGGGCTACTATCACGCGTCGATGGGCGCTGCGCTCAGCGGCATGGTTGCTCTCTACCATGCGCGTCGTACCGGTCGCGGGCAGTACGTCGACGTGTCGATGCAGGAGGTGCTGACGTTTGTGCTCGCCGGCCCCGGCGGCGTCAGTGGCTACTGGTCGCTCGAGGGGATGAACATCACGCGCAGTGGCCCCGGCATCAACCTCGGTCACTTGATCTCGCGCACGATCTACACGTGCAAGGAAGG
>JBKKBW010000240.1:0-3021 GCA_046713635.1 Dehalococcoidia bacterium | reverse complement strand
TACGACGGTCGCGCGGCTCTCTGCGGTCGCGCCATGAAGATTTGTTTCATCGCGTATCAGGGCAATATGTACTCCGGCGGCCAGGGCATCTACCTCCATTACATTACGCGAGAGTTGACCAGCTTGGGGCACGAAGTGCACGTGATTGGTGGGCTCCCGCATCCGAAGGTGGTCCCGGACGTACGTTTCCATGAGCTCAAAACGTTTAGCTTCTGGAGTCTCATGGACGGGTACGACGAGTACGCGTACCGAACGCATCCGCTGCTCTTCTTTCATCCTGTAAATTTCTACGAGTTTGCTACGACGCGGGTGACACTGACGTCGCTCTTGAACATGTTTAGTCTGCGTGCGTATCAGAAACTGAACGAGCTAGAGCGCAACGGCCCGTTCGACCTGATCCACGACAATCAGACCCTGGGCTACGGCACGTGGCTCATGAGAGCGAGTGGCAGGGCGGTCGTCGCAAACGTCCATCATCCGCTGGCTATCGATCGGCGGAACGAACTGTCTCAGGCCAAGACCGTCGGGAAGGCTGTCTCGCGCATGGTGTGGTTTCCCTGGCTGATGCAGGGCTGGGTCGCGAAGCGCGTCGATCGGATCATAACCGGCTCCCAGAGCTCCGCTGCTTCCACTGTCGAGGCCTTCAAGCTACCTCCGCAACATGTCCGCGTCATCTTCGATGGCGTCGACCCTGACATCTTCCGCCCGCTGCAGGGAATAGCGCGTGAGCGGAATAGTGTGCTGTTCGTGGGGCATACGGAGGACAAGAACAAGGGTTTCATCAACCTGTTGAAGGCGCTCCGGCTTCTCGATGGGAAGGTACCGTACCACCTCACAGTGGTTCGGCGGCCCGGTTCGACCGCTGAGCCGCGCATGGCCCAGGAGTTGGGCTTGGAGGGCCAAATTACTTGCGTCGAGGCCCTGACCAGAGATGAGCTGGTCTGCGCCTACAATCGTGCCCAGCTGCTCGTTTCGCCCTCGCTCTACGAAGGGTTCGGACTACCTGCGGCTGAGGCGCTTGGTTGCGGAACGCCCGTGGTGGCGACCACCGCGGGGGCGTTGCGTGAGATCGTCGAGGACGGCGTGTGCGGTCTGCTCGTACCCCCCGGAGAAGTCGAGCCACTGGCAGGGGCGATTGAGACACTACTCCGGGATCCAGAGCGCTGTCGGGAGATGGGGGAAGCGGGAGCGCGGCGGGTGCGGGAGAGGTTTAGCTGGCGCCGGATGGCGGAGGAGACGCTGTCGCTGTACGAAGAGGTGTTAAACGAGCGACGACGAAACGGCGCGTCTCCGCGAAACGTGCGTGCTGCGCCAGAGTCCAGCCGATGAATGTCTGTCTGCTTCTTCACGAAGGCAGCATGTACTCTGGCGGCCAGGGTGTCTATCTGAGCAATCTCGCCCGCGAGCTGGTCGGTTTGGGGCACGAGGTGCACGTCATCGCAGGCCCACCTTATCCTGAGTGTTACGACGGAGTGCAGGTGCACAGGGTGAAGAATTACAACTACCACCGGCTCCTTATGACCGGACGGCGGTTCTTCTACGGCCGCGGCATGCTCGATCCATTCCGGCCGCTCAACGCAGGGGAGCTGGTAACCACCCGCATCGGCATGTACTCGGTAATGGGCGCGTTCAGCATACGAGCTTACCAACGAGTGCGTGAGCTGTTGCCTGAGCACCGATTTGACATCGTGCACGACAACCAGGTGCTCGGCTACGGAACTCTGCTGATAAGGGCGATGGGTCTGCCCGTGGTAGCGACAGTGCACCACCCGCTGGACATCGACCGGGCGAACCGGATCCGTGAGGCACGCACGACCTTAGAACAGGTTCGGGCCGTGCTCTTCTATCCATTCTTCATGCAGCGCTTCGTGCTGCATCGCGTCGATTCCGTGGTGACAGTCTCAGAAACCGCGGCGCGATCGGTCGTCCGTGCCTTCGGGCTTCCACGGGATCGTGTCGCTGTGATCTGGAACGGCGTTGACGTATCGATGTTTCGCCGGCTTCCGTCTACCGAGCCGAAGCCGGGGCGAATTTTGTTCGTGGGAGATCCCGAGGACAGAAACAAGGGGTTTCGGTATCTGCTCGTGGCCCTGCGGGAGCTGGCGCCGGAGCACGACTTTCATCTCGTCGTGGTGCAGCGGTCTTGGTCGAAGCGAACAGAAGAGGCCGCCCTCGAACTCGGTATGGGTGACCGCGTGACGTTCGTGGACAGCCTCTCGCAGGCTGAATTGGTGTGTGAATACAACCAGGCGCAGATGCTCATATCGCCGTCGCTCTATGAGGGATTCGGCTTGCCGGTGGCGGAAGCAATGGCCTGCGGGACGTCCGTCGTGGCGACGAAGGTGGGAGCGTCAGCGGAGGTGATCGAGGATGGGGTCAGCGGCTTGCTTGTGCCGCCTGGCGAAGTGAAGCCTTTGGCCGCGGCGATTCGGTCCTTGCTGGAGGACCCGGCGCTATGCCGGGAGATGGGTGTGGCAGGCGTGGCCCGGGTAAGAGACCGATTCAGCTGGCGTCGTGCCGCCGAGGAGACGGTCGGCTTGTATGAGGAAGTCCTCGGGCGCAAGGCGCAGATGCGAAACGCGGCAGCAACACGATGAAGGTCTGTTTTCTTCTCCATCAAGGCAGTATGTACTCGGGTGGGCAGGGCATCTACCTGCACCACGTCACCCGGGAGCTCGTAGCACTCGGTGTGGAGGTGCACGTGATCGCCGGTCCTCCATACCCAGATTTGGTCGCTGGAGTCGAGATGCATACAGAGCGGAACTACAGTGTCTATCGCTTGATGGAGACCGGGCGTGGCTTCTTCTACGGGCGAGACCCGCTCAGCTTTTTCAATCCGCTCAACTTCTACGAATTGTGCACCAGCCGAATTGGCATGTTTTCTGTGATGGCCGCCTTCAGCGTGCGAGCCTACCAAAGGCTATCCGGTCTGGCTGAGAAACACTGCTTCGATATGATCCACGACGTGCAAGGGCTTGGCTACGGGACGCTGTTGATCAAGGCGAATGGCCTGCCCATTGT
>JBKKBW010000239.1:0-4324 GCA_046713635.1 Dehalococcoidia bacterium | reverse complement strand
GACCGCAACTTCTACGACCGGTACTACTTCAACTGCCACGATCTGACCGGCGAAACCTTCCTCGTCGTAGCGATGGGCGTGTACCCCAACCTGAATATTATCGACGCGTTCGCGACCGTCGTCGTGCGAAACGAGCGACAGTTCGTTGTTAAGGCTTCCCGCGAACTAAGCGGCGATCGATCGAATACCGCCGTCGGGCCGATCGGTGTCGAGGTACTCGAGGGGCTGCGCAAGTTTCGCGTCTGGTGCGAGCCCAACGATTTCGGGCTAAGCTTCGACCTCACTTTTGAAGGTGTTGTCGCGCCCTTCCAGGAGCCACACTTCCTCCGACGCTCGGGCCCGCGTGTCGTCATGGACTACACACGTTTGACGCAGACAGGGCGCTGGTCCGGCCAACTGACCATCGATGGCCAGCGCCACGTCGTCGAGCCCGCCACGTGGTGGGGAGGTCGCGACCACTCGTGGGGCATTCGACCGATTGGCGATCCTGACCGGGCAGGAGCACCCGATAGGAAAGGCGCTCGGGGCTTCTTCTGGAACTGGGCGCCCTTCCAGTTTGAAGACCAGTCCATCATGTACACGATCTCGGAGAACGATGACGGCTCGCGCTGGCACGAAGCTGCTGCAAGACTCTTCCCGTACGACGCCGATCGCGAGCAAGAGCCTCTCGCCATCGTCCGCCACGACCTAAGGCTCAAGCCCGGCTCGCGTATCTTCGATCGCGGCACAGTCATCCTGCGCGAGCCGAACAGCGGCGAAACTAAGCTGGAGTTGGAGCCACTGTCGCTGGTGCACATGGCCGGCGCGGGCTACGCCTATGGCGCCGATCTCTGGCGCCATGCGCAGTACCACGGTCCGCTCGCGGTCGATGGCGAGGTGTGGGACATCACCGATCCCGCCGTGATCGCAAGGGTCGCAGGCCAGAACGAGACAGTCTGTCGCGTCACGCAAGGTGATGAGGTTGGCTACGGCATCTTCGAGTTCATCCTGTTTGGGCTCTACGAACCGTATGGCTTCCGCTCGCTGACAGATGTGGCCCCGTAATGGCAGACGCTGATCTGCCGTCGCACATCGAAGCACTGCTCTCGCCCACGGCGTATCCTCATCCAGTCGAGCACATCGAACTGCGTCAGACGCACATCTCGTACGTGTTCATCGTGGACGACCTTGTCTACAAGCTGAAGAAGCCGTTCGACTTCGGCTTCCTCGACTACACGACGCTGAAGAAGCGTAAGCACTTCTGCGAAGAGGAGGTTCGGCTCAACCGCCGCCTCTGCGAAGATACCTACCTCGGCGTTGTTTCCGTGGTTTCGACGGAAGGGCGTGTCGAGCTAGACGCTGATGGCGACGTGCTCGACTACGCGGTAAAGATGCGGCGACTGCCGGAAGACCGCATGATGTCGCACCTGCTGGAGCGCGACGACATCGTCCCGCCGATGCTATCGTCACTGGCCGAGCGAATCGCTGCGTTTCATATGTCCTCGGAGCGCAGCGATGAGATCGATCGCTTCGGTGGTATCGAGACAGTGACTGTTAACTGGCGCGAGAACTTTGAGCAGACCGAGGGCTACATAGGGCGAACGATTACCCGCACCCAGCTCGACGACGTTCGGACGTTCATCGAAGGCATCCTTGAGGTCGATGCGGACCTTTTCACGCAGCGTGTTGAGGGAGGCCGCGCTCGCGACTGTCACGGAGACATGCGCACAGATGCGGTGTGCTTCGAGGACGATCGGGTCTCAATCTACGACTGCATCGAGTTCAACGAGCGCTTTCGCTACTCGGACGTCGCAGCGGATATCGCGTTCCTCGCAATGGACCTGGAGTTCCGCGGGCGGCGTGATCTGTCAGACGAGCTGCTGGGTCGATACTTGTCGAATACCGTCGATTCTACGCTGCCACTCCTTCTGCCGTTCTACAAGTGTTACCGCGCGTATGTCCGCGGGAAAGTCGACGGCTTCCAGCTCGATCAGCCGGAGATTGGTGATGCCCAAAAGGCTCAGGTGACCGCCAAGGCCCGGCGCTATTTCGAGCTGGCCGAGTCTTATGCTAGTCAACCAATCTCCCAGGCACTGATCGTCACGATCGGGGTCACGGGTAGCGGGAAGAGCTATCTGGCGAACGCGATGGCTGCGCACATGGGTGCAGTGATCCTGTCATCGGATGTCACACGGAAGCAGTTGCTGGGCATCGATCCTACGGAGCGCCATCATGAGTCCTTTGAGTCCGGCATCTACGATCCGGAGGTGACAAAACGGACATATGAGGCCCTTATCGATGACGCGCGCTCGTGGCTCCGGCGCGGCAAGCCGGTGATCCTGGACGCAACGTTCCTGCTGCACTCGCAGCGCCGTCTAGCCTTGCTCCTGGCTTCGGAGTCCAGCGCGGCGTTCCTGGCGATTGAGTGCGATGCAGACGAGCAGACGGTCTGGGAGCGGCTGAGCGAGCGGCAAGGCGATAAGCGCGTGGTGTCGGACGGCCGCTGGGAGATCTACAAGACGCAACAGGAACGCCGCGAGCCCGTGGATGAGCTACCCCCCGGGACTCACGCCGTCGTCGACACGGCCCTGCCTCTGCAAGAGCAGATCGCCGCCGTGACCGAACATCTTGCTGCGGTGATGTCAGCCTGAAGTGTTCACCTTCCTGTAACCCGAGGTCAGTCAGCTTCGGCTAGGATCGCAGCGTGCAATCGAAGTCCGAACAGCAGCCTGTTATTCGCCGCGCGACGAGCAGCGACCTGCCGCGCCTGACCGAGATCTACAACCACTACATCCAGAACACAGCCATCACGTTCGACCTTGAGCCATTCAGCGTCGAGGAGCGGCGGAAGCTCTGGTTCGCGAAGTTCTCGGACGCCGGCCGTCATCAGCTCTTTGTCGCCGAAGAGCGAGGCAAAGTAGCTGGCTTCGCGGGGACGACGGGCTTTCGCGAGAAGCGCGCCTACGACACGACCGTGGAGACGACGATCTACTGCGCGCCTGAAGACACCGGCCGCGGCCTAGGGACGAAGCTGTACCAGGCGTTATTCGAGGCGCTACGAGACGAAGACATTCGGCTCGCCGTGGCTGGCATAACGCTGCCCAACGAGGCATCGATCGCGGTGCACGAACGCTTCGGCTTTGCGCTGGTGGGCGTGATGCATGAAGTAGGCAGGAAGTTCGACCGCTACTGGGATGTGGCCTGGTACGAGAAGCGCCTAAGCTCGTAGGTCACCCAGCCCGCTGTGGAGTCGCACCCTCGCTCTGGACACCTTGCCCCGCGGGTAATGCGCCTTGCAGTTGGCAGCAATTTGCGCCGATGATACTTCGGGTGGACAGAAGGGAACGGCGAACGAACATGAAGGCGATTTCGCGCCGGTCGAGCGCGTCGTGGCTAGTCGCGACTGCCGTCGCTCTTGGTCTTAGCCTGCTCGGGATCGGCTGCGCCACCGGGTCCAGCGCGCCCGCCGAGCCAGTAACGACGCTCGTTCCCGTTGCCGCCTCGACCTCGACATCAACGCCCGTACCCACGGCCACGCCGCGGCCCGACCCGCTCACGCTGAGCAATATCACGCCGGGGCTGTCCTACTTACAAGTTCAGTTGCAGCAAGCCGGGGACTCGTTCGCGACACAGCCCGGCGGGAACTTTGCGGTCGCCGTCACCGACCTACAGACGGGACAGACAGTGCATGTGAACGGCGATTCTGTGCGCATACCAGGGTGCACGATGAACTTCTTCGTCCTGCTGCAGGTGGCGAAGGACCTCCAGGCCGGCCAGTATCCCGAATCAAATGTCGGAGCGCTCATGGCGCAGACAGTTTGGGCGAGCGATCCCGGCACGGCGCACAAGCTGATGCGAGCTTCGGGGGGCGGAAGTAGCGTCGGTGGGCTCTGGAAAGTGAACAGCTTGCTAGACAACGAGCTGCAGCTCGCGTCCGCCGTCTACGACCATCCGCCGGCCAACGACGCGGTCACGCTGGTACCTGGCCAGTGGCGGGACAACGCGATCACGCCGCTCGACTTCAATCGAGCGCTGACGATGCTGTACCGTGGCGATCTGCTGAACTCCGAGTGGACAGCTTATCTAGTCGACAAGATGAGCCGGGTGAAGCCAGGGCTGAATCACCTGATACCGTCCGGCGTCACCGACGCGACCGCGATCGTTGCGCACAAGAACGGCTACATCGACTACAAGCCGTACATCGTCGACAACGACATCGGCATTGTCGCGTTCCAGCGCGGCGACAAGCGCTACGGGTACGCGTTGACGTTCTGGTCGCAGGACAACCCCTGGGTGCTTTCGGACGCTCCCCTTGGTCATACCGTCTCGAAGCTCGTCTGGGACT
>JBKKBW010000238.1:0-1969 GCA_046713635.1 Dehalococcoidia bacterium | reverse complement strand
GCGTGATTGCCTACTGCATCAAGCTTGACCACGAACATGTCTGCAACCCCGCCGCTCGTTATTGGTCCGCCACCGAAGTCCACCACGCCTTTGAAGGAACCAGAGAGGAAAATGTTATCTGCCGAGTCCGCAGCGATGCTGCTTGCACCCTGGTCGTCAGCGTCACCAAAGCGTTTGCTGAGTAGGTGATTGCCACCCACATCGAACTTGGCGACAAAGATATCCTGACCGCCAGGACTCATCAGAGGACCACCCCCGAAGTCGACCGAACCAGCGAACTGACCGGCCAAGAGAATGTTGTCCAAACTATCGACCGTGACTGTCCCGGGTTCTTGAAAGTTTGCGTCGCCGAACCTCTTGCTCCAGACGTGATTGCCGTCCGGATCGAACTTAGCGAGGGTTACGTCATAGCTACCAGCGCTTGTCAGTGGTCCGCCGCCATAGTCAAGGGTGCCAGCCAAATAACCCGTTAGGACAACATTTCGCTGGCTGTCAGCGGCGACACTCTTCACCCCACCCGAATCATTCGGGCCCGGGAAGCTCTTACTCCAGATATGATCGCCTGGCGCGGCATGCGCATCGCTGCTCAGCAGTCCGGACGCTGCGGCCATGACGGTAAGAAGCACTAGGGCGACAAGCCGTGCTTGCACGAGATGCCTCGTTCTTGCGGGGAACTGCGCTACTTCCGGCCACCAGCCGGTGGCTCAGTCTACTAGGTTAGCCGAGAATGTCAACCGGGACGGTTAGCTTGACAGTACCGGCGAGGCCGACGCTTCTGCCAGTTCGACGAAGTCCTCATCGATGTAGAGGTGGCCGGCTTCGTCCGTGTAGAAGATGCGGTAGACGGGGTAGGCGCGTCCGCGCAGCGCCGTGCCGCCGCTCTCGTGCCGCTCGACCAGCGCGGCTACCGCCGTCACGACGCATCCCTTCGCCTCCACGGCGGCGATCGCCTGCTGGATCGATCCGCCCGTCGTGATGGCGTCATCGACGATGGCCACGCGCCGGCCCTTCGTGAGCAGCTCACCACCTGCGAAGTGTGACTGCGACACGTTGGACGCTATGCCGTGGTCCTTCGCCTGCGGGCGCGCGAAGAATGTCGGCAGCAGGCGGCCCTTAAGGTGCGCCGCGATACCGATCGCGTCGGACAGAGGAATCGAGCCTGACGCCAGGCCACCAACCGCCTCCGCCCCGGACGCGAGGATCACGTCGACGAGCGCGTTCGCTGCCAGCCAGACCGTGGGCGGATGAAGCGTGCCCAGCTTGCCGTCGTAGTAGTAGTTGCTAATCAGACCGGAGGCGAGTGTGTACGGGCCTTCCCGCTTAAGACAAAACTGCATCAATCGATGCAGCTCTTCAATATCCTGTCGCGTCACGCGAGCCTACCTCCTCGCTACGTTCGCGCCTGCAAGTATAGCGAACGTACGTTAACGGACAACGAACGTTCCTACACCGCCACCGGCTTGCGTTCGTAGAGCGTCATGATGCCGAAGTCGCGCACGAAGTCGTAGTTGTCGGTCAGGAATGACTCCAGCTCGGGGAAGTCTTCGTTGAGGAACTCTTGTGATGTCTGTGCCGTCCCGACCAACCACGGCTGCCGGTCGCCCTGGCCGACCGCGAAGTAGCGCGGCGGCACCGTGCGTAGGTCACGCATGAGCTCGTCGCGATACTTTTGCGGCGACCACGTCGCGCGCATGCCGGAGTTGACGGTGAAGCGATTGAACGGCTCGCGGTCGTCCAACCAGAACTCCACCTGCGGCCAGAGTCCCCAGATGTAGATGCGGTCGCTCTCACCTGAGTTCGCCCTTATGTAGTCGACCAGCTCGTGGTTCATCGGGTTGAAGGGGTTGTAGTGCGCCTCCACCTCGCGCCGGTCCATCGATCCATTCGCGTACTTTACGAGCACGCGATAGTCGTCGTACGTGTCGCGCAGCGTTGGGTAGGCGAGCGCGGCAAAGGCGATCGATAGCAC
>JBKKBW010000237.1:0-6680 GCA_046713635.1 Dehalococcoidia bacterium | reverse complement strand
CTGTGCCCCAGTGCTGCAGTTGGTCGATCCGCCAGTGAAGCTGTCACGCCACGAGAGCGTGGAGGTGTCAGTCAGCGGGTCCGGGTAATTGACGTCGGCGTTGTAGAACGAGAATGGATTGAACGTGACCCGGCTGGTCGCACCTGCCCCGGGCAGCGTGCACTTCACGATGGGAGCGGTGCCAGACCCCACGGCCCCGACACCGCCTGTGGTCACGTTCGCGCCGGAATCTTCACAGAATCCGCCGCCTGCAGTGCTGGCTACTGTCAGCTGGCTCAGAATTGGGCCCGAAGGGACACCAGCCGGCGAGGCGTGAACAACGTCGGAGATCCCGTCGAAGGTCAGCCCATCCAACGCGGTGTCGATCGCGGGGCTGTTGATGACTCTGTAGGCGCACGTGTACGGGCTGCCAACTACGGTTGGCGTCGTGCAGTTCTTGGTAAACGAGATGCCGTGGTCTCGGTCACCAATTGAGCCTGCGGAAGCCCAGGGCGACCAGAGCATCATCGCCGCGAAGATGCCTGTAATTGCTAGGAGAAGGCCGAGCAAGATGCTTGTTCGCGCCCTCCCGGATTCAGAAGTGAGCTTCTTTATATGGTTGCGAGACATATGGTTCCTTCCTATGAAGTGATAATCCCTTACAGTCCCCGTCTACATCCGCCAGCCGATCCGGTGGCCGTAAGGGCGAAACGGTCAAGGTAACGTGAGTTTGGATGCCTCCTTTCCTACGGAGTTGTGCTGTCTCGGGATCGCCCAACAAGACGCTCACCGAGAGGCCAGAATCGGCATCCCTACCAGGATTCTGCTTCCTTGCCTAATACATGGGACCGCCAACCAGCAGCGGTGTCCTGTCAATATTACTCTTAAATAACCCGTCGAGCCAGGGTTACTGTAGTGAATCTCTTGGTGTTAACCAACTCTTAAACGAGCTGAGAACCTTGCTGGCGCCATGAATTCCTCCTCAATCATAGCCACCGGCCCCGCTCTTGGCCGCTGGGTTTGCCATCGTCCGTGAAAGCGTATGAGTTAGCTACTCGCAGGCGCATAACAAGCCTGCAAGGCGATTGTTGCGGAAGCGTTGCAGGATTTGTCCCCTAGCCGAATCTGCGCGCCGAAGTCGGGCCTTAGCGGCTTCAGAGATGCGTTCTGTTAAGCCCTGTTCCGGCGCTGGGCGATGCCTTTGGAGAGCCGCGCCACGCCGGTCGATTTCATGAGACGCTCGCCGAGCTTCGGGAACATCGCGCCGATCGCGAGGACGGGGCGGGCCGGGGCGCCGGTGACGAGCACCTCCGCCTGGTTGCGGCCGATGGCGTTCACCAGCGCGCGCGCCACCCGTTCCGGGCGCACGGGCGACAGCATGATTGGGATGCTCTCATTGGCGAGCGCGCGGGCGCCGATGCCGACGTCGGAAACGAAGCCCGGGCAGATCGCCGAGAAGCCGACGAGCCGTCCGGCGTATTCGAGCCGGAGTGACAGGCAGAGTGCGATCAGCCCGGCCTTCGACGCGGCATACGGCTCCGAATAAGGGAAGCCAACCTTGCCTGAGAGGGAGGACATGAAGACAATGTGGCCCCGGCCGCGCGCGAGCATGCCTGGCAGGGCGCGGCGCGTCAGCTCCATCGGCGCGATCAGGTTGATCTGCAAGATGCGTCCAAACTCTTCCCGGGTAAAGCCGGTGAAGCTCGACGTAATCTCGATACCAGCATTGTTCACTAGCACGTCGATTGGCCCGATGGCGGCTTCCGCGCGGTCGATGAGACCTTCGAGCTGCTCGGGGTCGCCGAGATCGGCGGGAACAACAGCAGCCCTGCCGCCGCACGACGCGGCGAGGCGATGAGCGAGCGCCGGCGTGTCGCCGCCGGGAAGGTCGGACAGGGCGAGGTTCGCGCCGGCGAGGGCCAGCTCCTCGGCGATGAAGGTGCCGAGCCCACCGCCCGCTCCGGTGAGCAGCGCGTTACGTCCGCGCGGATCTCTCATGCGCGCCGGGTCCTCCGGGGCGTGGTTGGCCAGGGTTTGAGCACGCTCACCCTAGGCTATTCGTCAGGAGGAGAAGTTTGGATCAGGCTGAGATCAGCCGCCAGCGACGGCTGGCACGATGCTGACTTCGGCGCCAGCGGCGATCTGCGTTTCGAGGCCGGAGAGGAATCGGACGTCTTCGCCGTTCACGTAGACGTTGACGAAACGCCGCAGGTCGCCGGTCTCGTCGCAGAGACGTTCCTTCAGGCCGGGGAACTGGCCCTCGAGCGTATCGATGAGCTGGCCGAGCGAGCCACTCTCATTCATCGTGATGATGTCCTGCTCGTTCGTGAGCTTGCGGAGGGGCGTGGGGATCCGGACAGTTGGCATGGTTGCTCCAGTGTACTAGCTCGGCGCGAAAGCGCTCCAGCAATGAGGAAATGCGTTGAATGTCTCGACCAGGCCGGCCCGGACTGGGTTATCCATGATGTAGCCTACCACCTGCTCGACGTCCTCATCCCGTCGCAGCACGTGATCGTGGTAGCTCCGCTGCCACAGGCTGGCCGTCGTAGGAGATGCCTTTAGGCCTCCCGCAGCGTGTCGATTAGCGGTCGTAGGGGAGGCCTTTAGGCCTCCCGCAGCGTTGCGATTTCTGAACCAGTACCCCGTCTTCTGTTTGTACGCCTTGACGAAGCGAACGAGATCATTCGAATCGTCCTCGGTTGACACGAGCAGATGAAGATGGTCTGGCATGAAGCAGTATGCGATGAGGGCGAAGCTATGAGACTCGCAGGTTTGGCGAAGGGCTGTCACACAAGCTGCGACGATGTTGGCACTGCGGAACCATGGCCTCCGATTTGCCGTCGCGATGGTCACGAAGAATGTGCCGGCTTGCGTATACGCTTCATGATGTAGACGGTTCCGTTTGCGAACCGCCATCCACGGTGGAACAGCAGTTGCGGGAGGCCTAAAGGCCTCCCCTACGCGAACGTTCGTCTTGGCCGGTACGTCAGTAGCCACTAGCGTTCTGCCCTCGCTCGCGACCGTCCGGTCTGCGGTAGCCGGTGACGTATGCCGGAATCTCGGTGCCCGACGGCACTTCGGCGTCTGTGACGGGCGGCTGTGGGGTGAGGGCGAACGGGATGACGCCCGCCCACAACGCGCTCGGCAAATCCGCCGGATCTTCAAGTGGCCCGCCTGTGCGAATCTTCGCCGATGCCTCGTCGATCGGCAGCTTGAGGACACTCGAAGCCTTCAACTCCTGCGCCGTTGGCGGGCGCGCATCATCCCAGCGGCCGCGCATCATGTGTTCGGTGATCACGTGCAGCCCGTGTAGCTTCTCGTCACCCGTAACCTCCTGCGCCGTTCCGAGGACAACGACGGAGCGATAGTTCACGGAGTTGTGGAAGACGGACCGCGCGAAGACGAGGCCGTCGATCAACGTCACCGTCAGGCACATCGGCGTCCCCTGCGTCAGCGTACGCAGCATCCGGCTCGCGGACGAGCCATGTACGTACAGCGCCTCGCCGTCACGGCCATAGCTTGTGGGTACGACGAACGGCGGGCCATCCGCCACGAAGCCGATGTGGCAGACGAGCCCTTCATCCAGGATCGCAGCGATCGTCTCGAACTCGTAGACACCGCGCTCGGGGTGACGTTTGAGCGTGGTGTTCGCGGTCTTCAGCGACTCGTTTGTCACGCTCACCCCGCCAGGATGTCGCCCTGCACAGGATCGACCCGCACGCCCTGCGTCGCGACCCACTGCAATCCGCGTTCGATCTCCGTGAGATCGCCTTCAAGCTCAAGGATCACCCAGCCGCGGTCCTCCGTGACGTCGGCGCGCCGGATGTTGGTGATGATGCTGAACTCCTTACCCAACTCATAGATCACCGGAATGGTAATCAGGTCCTGCGGGAAGGTGAACTTCACACGTTGCTTGGACATAGGTCTCCTCTCCGCTTATGATGCGCCCGCAGAAGCAACAGTCTTGCGTTCGGCGAAGGCCTCCTCGAACGACGTGATCGTCGGCTGGACGTGCAGGGGTGGCGTGAGCACATCGGCGACAGCTTCCTGCGTCTTTAGTCCCGCGCCGGTGATGAACGCGACGGTCACCTCGTCGCGGCCGAGGCGTCCGGCCTCCGCCAGGCGCTTGAGCGACGCCGTGACGACGCCGCCCGCCGTCTCTGCGAAGATGCCTTCAGTCTGGGCGAGCAGCTCGATCCCCGCGACGATCTCATCGTCGTCGACGGCGACGCCGTAGCCGCCGGTGCGCGCCATCGCTTCGAGCGCGTAGTACCCGTCGGCCGGGTTGCCGATCGCGAGCGACTTTGCGATCGTTTTCGGCACGACGGGCCGGATGTCTGGCGTCTCGGACTTCCATGCGGTGACGATCGGCGAGCAGCCCGTCGCCTGTGTGCCGGACATCTTCGTCTGCACGCTATCGATCAGCCAGAGCTTTGCGAACTCCTCCAGCCCCTTCAGGATCTTCACGTAGAGCGACCCCGAGGCCATCGGCGCGACGCAGTGGTCAGGCGCGCGCCAGCCCAGCTGCTCGGCCACTTCGTAGCCGAGCGTCTTGCTGCCCTCCGCATAGTAGGGGCGCATGTTCACGTTCACGAACGCCCACGGGTACTTGCCCGCCAGCTCCGAGCAGAGGCGGTTCACGTCGTCGTAGCTGCCATCGACGGCAATCAGCGTTGCGCCGTAGACAGCAGAGCCAATGATCTTGCCCTGCTCGAGGTCGTTCGGTATGAAGACGAACGCATCGAGACCCGCCCGCGCGGCGTGGGCGCTCACGCTGTTCGCAAGATTGCCGGTCCAGGCGCATGCGAGCGTGTCGAAGCCGAACTCGCGCGCCTTCGTCGCAGCGACGGTAACGACGCGGTCCTTGAACGACCAGGTCGGGTTCGCGCAGTCGTTCTTGAGGTAGAGGTGGTTGAGGCCAAGCTGTCTGCCGAGCCGGTCCGCCTTGATCAGCGGCGTGAAGCCCGCCTGAATATCGACGGCGTACTCGCGGTCGCAGGGGAGCAGGTCAGCGTAGCGCCAGATGGAGGCGGGCCCGCGCTCGATGCGCTCGCGCGTGACGACCTTACGGAGCGCCTCGTAGTCGTACGCGACCTCCAGCGGGCCGAAGCAGAAGTCGCAGACGTAGATCGGCTCCAGCGCGAACTCGCGGTTGCACTCTCGGCAACGTAAGGCTCTAGCGAAACCTGGTGAAGACATGAAAGCGATACCTCCTTCCCCGCCGCGGCGGGATTAGGGAAGGCGCCCCGTAGCACACCCGTAAGAAATTCGGGCGTCTCGGGGCTTGGGCATCGCCATAGTGAAGCTGTTCATAGCTCTATCTAGTAATCGGTAGCCTAACACGGCTGAACGAGGGCGGTCAATCCGGAAGTGTGCTGTAATAGGGGGCCATGGAGCCACAGATACGCTACGTCCAAAGTGCCGACGGCACGAAGATCGCGACCGCGACCGTTGGGAGTGGTCCATATCTCGTGATGATCCCTTCGATCCCCCTTTCGAGCATCGAAGGCGAGTGGGTAATGCCGACTGAGCGTGAGGCCATCGAGCGCATGGCGACAAACCACACGCTCGTTCGATTCGACCCGCGGGCAGGGTCTTTCGGACAGGGACGTCACGGACCTGTCGTTGGAAGCGCGGACCGCGGACATTGAGGCCGTGTTCGAAGCGTTACCAGGCGGCCAGGCCTTCGTCTTCGCGCGCGCATGGCACAGTCCGCCTGCCATCGCGTTTGCTGTCCGTCACCCGGACCGTGTGCGGCGTTTGGCGCTGACAAGCGCTGCTGCTCGTGGACAGGACTATGTATTGAGTGAGAAGCGCCGAGCGCTCGCGGCCGTCCTCGACGTCGATTGGGAGCTCTACTGTAGTGCGCTTGCGTTCGTAGAGTTTGGCTGGACGGAGGAGGGGCGTCAGTACGCCGCCATCATCTCCAATTCGACGACTGCCGACGTCGTACGACGGAACTGGAGGGCGATGCGCCAGCACGATGCGAGCGAGCTTCTGGCATCGGTCCAGTGTCCGACGCTGGTGCTGTACACGCCACAACTCGAAGTTGGAGTCCGACCTGACGCCGCACGTTTGCTCACAACCCTCATTCCGGATGCGCGGCTGCGGCCATTTGTAGGTCCCTTGACGCAGCTCGGCCTCTCGCCTACCACGGTCGACGGTGTTCTGCAAGTCTTCGCAGGGGATACGTCGGATGCTGCGGCAGCCGCCGACTTAGCGGCACCATCTGGCACTGCGATCACTCTCTTCGCAGACATTGCGGACTCCACAGCCCTCACCGAACGCCTCGGCGACGCCGCGTTCCGCGATAAGGCGCGCGATCTGGACGAAGCGCTGCGCCGCGCGATCACGTCGAACGGCGGCACGGCGATCGATGGCAAGCTGCTCGGCGACGGCGTCCTCGCCACATTCGGCGCGGCCCGCGAAGCGATCGCCTGCGCCCAGGAAATCCACCGCCTCGCCGGTGCGCAAAGTTCCCCTTCCCCTGTGGGAGAGGGGCTAGGGGAGGGGTCTGCCCTTCTACTACACGTCGGCATCCACGCCGGAGATGTGATCCGCGAGGCCAACAACGTGTACGGCGGCGCGGTCAACATCGCATCTCGCATCTCCAGCGAGGCGGCGGCGGGCGAGACGCTCGTCTCCGCGACGGTACGCGATCTCGCGCGCACGTCGGCTGGCGTCTCGTTCGAAGACCGAGG
>JBKKBW010000236.1:0-3844 GCA_046713635.1 Dehalococcoidia bacterium | reverse complement strand
CAACGACGCCATCTCGCGTACTCGCGACATACTAGAGAATCGCATGGGGGTCGAACTAGAGTCGCCGCCCAGCGCCGATGTCCACTACACCGACGAACCCCTGAGCAAGCGACAGGTCGCCGTTCCCGACGCGTCGGCCCAGCGCCAGATGAATACACCCAGCTGGCAGCCCGCCGCCTCAAAACCGACACAAACCGAACAGCCAACGAATACCAGCGGACCTACTCATGAAGTTGCGCCGACCCCCCACGAAGACCGCCCCACCGGAGCCTGAGCTTCTTCCGGCGGTCATCGAGAGCCTCCTTTTCGTGGCCTCGGAGCCGCAGGATGTCGCCACGCTCGCCAAGAGCCTTAGCGTCCCCAGGAAGGACATCGAGAAGGCACTCGACTACCTCACCGAAACGAGAAACGGCCGCGGCGTCTTTGTGCAGCGCATCGGTGATCGCGTTCAGCTTGCCACCGTGCCGGAAGCCGCGCCGCATATCGAGCAGTTCCTCGAAGTCGAGTACGGCCAGCTCTCCCGAGCTGCGCTGGAGTCGCTCGCCATCATCGCCTACCGCTCGCCGGTGACGCGCGCAGTTGTTGAGCAGGTCCGTGGCGTCAACTCTGACCACGCCGTCGCAACGCTGCTCTCCCGCGGCCTGATCGAAGAGGTCGGCCGCGCCCCCGGCCCCGGTCGTCCGGTCATGTTCGCGCCCGCCGTGCGCTTCTTGGAGTACTTCGGTCTTCAGCATACGGGCGATCTGCCACCGCTTCCGGCAATTGAAGACTCGGTGCCTGCTGGGCTCACCGAAGCTGCTCAGCACGCCGTAGAGGCCCTGACCGAGCACGATGAGGCGTTGGAGATAGCGCCTGAGCCAGCCACGGAGCCCCTGGCTACCTAGCTGGTCCCGTTGTTCGTAGGCGTCTGTCTGCTCACACTCCGCCTTCCGGAGAACGCCTCGCTCAAAGGTAAGCGTCAAGTCGTCTCATCGCTTACCCAGCGCCTGCGCAACAAGTTCAACGTCGCAGTCGCCGAGGTAGGTGACGCAGAACGCTGGCAGGTCGCCGAACTCGGCGTCACCTGCGTCTCCAACGAAGCGAGTCACGCCCGGGACCAGCTCGAGAATGTCGTCCGCTACGTCGAGACGTCGCGGCTCGATGCCGAACTCCTGGATAGTGAGATCGAAGTAGACGCCGCTTTCTGACCCTACCGGCTGATCATCACCGTCACGACCGCACCCTCGTCGACGCTCGTGCCGGGCGAAGGACTCTGCTGGAAGATCGTCTCAACAGCGACATCGTTGTTTTCCACCTCGACTACGAAGAAGCGCAGTCCAGCTTCCGTGATAGCGTGAATTCCCACCAGCGCGGTCTGGCCGCGTACATCCGGCACCTCGCCAGCCTGAATGTCGACAGGCGGTACCCCTACCGAAGGATTCTCGGCACCTTCTCCGATGGGGCGTTGCGTTTGCGGCGCATTCGTCTGCACCGAAGGCCCGCTGTCGTCACCGCGACTCCAGAACATGAACATGCCCGCCAGGACGACGACGATAACTACGGCGCCCGCAATAACCCAGCTCGGTGAAACCAGCGGGATGAAGCCCTCGCGATTGACGTCGGGCAGTGGAGGCAGCTCTGGCTCCGGGCGTGCGCCCGGCATCTCCGAAACGAAGTCGCGCGAGTTCAGTCCAAGGTACTGCGAATACGTGCGCATGAACGCGCGGGCGTACACTGGGGCAGGCAGCGTATCGAGTTCGCCGCGCTCGAGCGCTTCCAGGTACTTGCTTGAGATTCGGGTGTCGCGCTCAACGTCGGGGAGGGTCAGCCCACGGGCCGTCCTCGCCTGAGTGAGCGCTTTCCCAAGTTGTTCCACGGACATGCTGAGCTTCACTCCGACTATAGCCGTGCCCGCCCTTGCGGGCAAGCGAAGGTGTTGGCACACGGCGGGAGTTGACGCTAGCTTGATCCCATGCGAGTGCTCGTCATCGGTGGGACGCGCTTCATCGGGCCCCCGGTTGTCCGGCGGCTCGTCGCGCTCGGCCACGACATAACGGTCTTTCATCGCGGCGAAACGGAGGCAGAGCTGCCGGCGAGCGTCCGTCACATCCACGGCGATCGCGAACGCCTCGGCGATCATGGGCGCGAGATCGCTCGGCTGGCGCCTGACATCGCCATCGACATGGGCGCGCTCACCGAGGGCGATGCGCGGGCAGTCGTCGACACCTTCTGTGGCGTCGCGAAGCGGCTGATTGTGGTCAGTAGTCAGGACGTCTATCGCGCCTATGGCCGCTTTCACGGGACGGAGCCTGGCCCGCTGGAGGCGCTTCCTTGCACCGAAAACTCCGCTTTGCGGACGGCGCTCTACCCGTATCGCGGCCAGATCGCGGGGCTCGATGACTACGAGAAGATCCTCGTCGAGCGTGTGGCGATGGGTGCACCTGATCTGCCCGCCACCATCGTGCGTCTGCCTGCCATCTTCGGCGAAGGCGACTACCAGCACCGGCTCGCCATCGAGCTCCGACGGATGGATGACGATCGCCCAGCCATCATTCTGGACGAGCGGCTGGCAGCGTGGCGCTGGACTCGCGCCTACGTCCAGAACGCCGCCGCCGCGATCGTGCTGGCCGCGGCGGACGAGCGCGCCGCGGGCCGCATCTACAACGCAGGCGACGATGCGCTCTCGTACGCTGATTGGGTGCGCGCCATCGGCGAAGCGGCGGGCTGGCAGGGCGAGGTCGTCTCGCTGCCTTCCGAGCGCCTGCCGAAGCACCTGCGGCCACCGCCGGGCGACTACCGCCAGCACCTCGTCGCGGACACGATGCGAATACGTGAGGAGCTCGGCTACGAAGACGTTGTCTCGCGTGACGAGGGCCTGCGTCGCGCAATCGAATGGGAGCGGGCAAATCGACGCGAGATCAATCCGCGCCTGCTTGACTACAACGCCGAGGACGCGCTCCTGGCTGCGCTCGGCTAGCCGAGCGTTACGTCGCAGGTGACATCGGCAACCACGTGTATGGGGTCACCCCCGTTGTTGTCTGCGAGATCGCCATCGATCGTGAGGAATAGCGGCGCGCCCCCGCTACCGCCTCCCAGCGAGACGGAGCCATTACCTACACCGAGGGCCATGGTCCACTGTGAGGACAAGTCGGACGGCGTGACGAGTTCTACAAAAGGCGTCGTGGCGGCGTCGCCGTTGCTTTCCGGGAGGAAGTACGCGCCTGGGGTGTAGGTCTGCTGGCTCACGCCCAGAGAGTATGCAACCCCGTCGATCTCGTCCGAGATGGTGAGGCTAAGTCCGCCGGAGACGCTTGCGCACGTGACGATGGCTTCGTCACCCCAGCTCGCTTGCAGGGCTCCGGTGAACTCTACACCGACATTGCCCGGTATTGACGACGAGCCATCGTCGCTCGTAGCGTCTGGTGCTGGCTCGGTTGCCTCTGAGCTTGTTGGCTGAGCTGTCTCGGATGAGCCGGGTGTCGTTTCGCTGCCGGGCTCGTCATCGTCGCTGCCACAGGCCGTGAGAAGCAGCCCGAGGCTGAGGATGCCCAGAACGCTGAAAATCGCCAGTCGCCGCATGTCGTCCCTCCCTGGAAGAACGCTAGCTCGTCCTATCATAGCGAGGTGGCGCGCCCTATAGGCTTGCGGCGCCACGTCAGCCGGTGGTTCACTCTCATCACTATGTGCAGAAGCATCAAGCAGCTCAGAAAGCGGAACGACATCGCGACGGACGAAGAGGTCATTGCGGCAGCGCTCCAGTTCGTGCGCAAGATCAGCGGCTATCGACAGCCTTCGACCAAGAACGAAGCCGCGTTCACCTCTGCCGTCGATGAGATCGCCCTTGCCTCGCGCCGCCTCCTCGAAG
>JBKKBW010000235.1:0-2592 GCA_046713635.1 Dehalococcoidia bacterium | reverse complement strand
GCCTTGCCAGCGTGGTCCAGACCGTCCGAGCCGTGCTCGAACGCACCCCGCCCGAGCTGGCGGCAGATGTCATCGACCGCGGGCTCGTGCTCACTGGCGGGGGCGCCCTGCTGCGCCACCTCGACGTGCTACTGACCCAGGAGACGGGCATCCCCTGCCACGTCGCCGACAATCCACTCGAATGCACTGCGATCGGCGCCGGCATCGCGCTCGAGCACCTCGAGGTGATCAAGCGCTCTCTTCCCACGGAGGAAGAGTCGCTCGTCGCCAGCGCATAATTGAACTGTAGGCGAGGCTTGCCAGCCACGCCGATGGCGCCACCCTAGCTAACAGCTAAGGTGGCGGCAACTCGTCGATCAATCCTGCTTCGAACTGCAGCACAAGCGAGGCATCCACACTATTTACCCGATCGTCCTCGTTGACGTCCGCGCTGGGGGCGTTCGGGAGCGAGCTAAGCCATTGCGCGTCAAACTGCAGTATCAGCAGAGCATCGACTGAATTGATCGAGCCGTCATCATTCACGTCGCCCATCGGTTTTGTTGGCGTGAATGTTGCGGTAGGCGGAGATGTCGGCGTATGTGTTGGTGTCAAGACTGGTGTCGGCGACACCGTCCGGGTCGCTGTTACTGTTATTGTGGGCGTCACGGCTCCAGTGACGGTCGGGGCCGGCGTTCGCGTGCGCGTGGCGGAGGGCGTTGCGGTCGCGGTAGCCGGTGTGCCCGTGGTACTCACGGTCGCTGTAGGACTAGGGGGCGTGCCAGTGCCGGTGGCCGTAGGGCTCGGCGGCGTGCCTGTGGTCGTCGGCGTAACAGTGCAAGGAGAACCCGCGGCGAACCCCGACGGAGTGCCCGAGGTTGGCATGGCGCTTGGCTCCGACGTCGCGGTGGGCAGTTCGATCGTCGCGGTCACAGTGGGCGGTTCGATCGTTGCGGTCACGGTGGGCAGTTCGATCGTCGCCGTCACGGTGGGCAGTTCGATCGTCGCGGTCACGGTGGCCAGTTCGATCGTTGCGGTAGTGGTGGGCGGCCCGATGGTTGCGGTCGCGGTGGCCGGCGGACAGCTGCCCGCGACGGAACCTGGCGTCTCGGGCCCTGCCGATGCTGTCAGGACAACAGCGGCGATCAGGCCGCTGACGATTGCCATGGACGCAATCGGGACGATGGCCTTTAGCATTATCGAGTCCTCCTCGCGAGATGGAGCCGTGATGGCGGCCCCAGCCCGGTTTTCAGCTTACGGTCGCCATGCTTAACAACGACGTTGGAAGACCTCCGGCCTACGTTTCAGTCGCCTAACAATTGCTACACTAGGCGAATCCATGGGGCCCTTGCGACGACTGGCGTATCTATCATTGCTTCCGCTCCTAGCCGCCACCGCGTGCGGCGGCAGCTCGGAGTCGACGGACGCCGGCACGGACGCCGGCACGGACGCCGGCCAGTTCACCACGCTCAGCTACAACGTCGCCGGGCTGCCGCAGGAAGTCTCGCAGGAGAACCCGAAGGACCACATCCCGCTGATCAGCCCGCTCCTGAACGACTACGACATCGTCCTCACGCAGGAAGACTTCGATTGGTGGCAGCCCGCTCTCGACGGGCTCGACTTCGCGAACTACCACAGTCGCCTGCGCGCTCAGACGGACTTCCCGTATCAGAGCGCGCGCCATCCCGGACCGGAGTCTGCTGGCCTCGACTGGGAGACCGAGCGCCCGACGCTTATGGTAGGCGATGGCTGGGTCTGCTATCGCGCTTCCCGTTCGATGAGTTCCGGCGCGTACCGTGGGGATCGTGCGCTACTGCTGCAGCCGATTGCCTTGCCATGAAGGGCTTCGCCATGGCAGGCCTTGAGTTGAAACCTGGCGTTACGGTCGATGTCTACACGCTCCATGCCGAAGCAGGCGGTGAAGCGGACGACAACGAGGCCCGGGCGCTTGGCTTCGACCAGCTTGCCGTGTACATTCAAACGAACTCCGAAGGTCAGGCGATCATCCTCGGTGGTGACATGAATCTGCACACGGAGCCGAACAGCGACGATGCAGACAACCGAGAGGATGCCCGCGTCTGGGCGGAGTTCCTCCAGCGCACCGGTCTCATCGACGTGTGTGATGCGCTCGCCTGCGACGATCCCACACGCATCGATAAGTTCGCATATCGCGATAGCGCGAGCGGCCTCGCCCTGGCGCCGCTGTCGTTGGTGTTCGAGAAGGATAGGTTCCGCGACGCGAAGGGCGCAGACCTGAGCGACCACGAGCCGCTCTTGGTCGAGTGGCGCTGGACTGTTGCCGAGGACTAGCTCGAAAGGACACGACCATGCCAGCATTTCTCATTCACGGCGTTCCCGACACAGCGATGCTTTGGGACGACCTGCGAAAGGGGCTCCATCGCAGCGATATCATCGCGCCTAACCTGCCGGGCTTCGCCGCGCCGATCCCAAACGGCTTCGACGCGACCCAAGACACGTACGCGCGCTGGTTGATCGAGCAAGTCGAGGCGGTAGCCGCGCCCGTCGACATCGACGGGCACGCCTGGGTCGCCTCCCTGGTGCAACGCCTCGTGTCCTTACGCCCCGCCCGTGTCCGGCCCTGGGCGTGCGGCAGCG
>JBKKBW010000234.1:0-1652 GCA_046713635.1 Dehalococcoidia bacterium | reverse complement strand
GACCGACTACGGCCGCTACTCGATCGAGAAGGCGCTCACAACGCCGGCGTGGGAAGCCGCGAACTCGGCGCGCCGCCGCGAGCAATGGGCTGCCGCGATTAACCGCTGGCTCCGCGACTTCGACTACTTCCTCGCGCCGGTAATGGGCATGCCCGCTCCCCGCTGCGACGCGCCTCACCTGGTGCAGAAGTATCCATGGCCGGGCAACTTCCTGCCCATCTTCAACGCGAACGGCAGCCCCGCAGCGTCGATACCATTCGGCTTCCACAGCAACGGCACCCCGCTTGGCGTTCAGATTGCCGGGCGCGTAGGCGACGATGTCGGTGTGCTGCGCATGTCCGCCGCGATCGAGGCGGCGCAACCATGGGCGGACCGCTGGCCGGCAATCGCGAAGGAAGAAGCAAGGCGCGCGCCGTCAAGCGCCATAGCGTAGAGGAAGGACTCACCATGGCCGAACAGCTCATCGTTGTCCCGCTCGACGGCTCGGAGCTATCCGAGCGCGCTATCCCGTATGCCGCGCTCTATGCCAAGACGTTCGGCGGGCGTATCTTGCTCGCGACCGTCTGGGAAGGCGCGGAGCAGGCGCTCATCGCGACGCTCCCTGCGGTCGCCGACGATCTCTTCAAGGAAGGCCAACAGCACTACGAGAAGTACCTTGCGAAGGTAGCTGAGAAGTATCTAGCCGACGGCGTCAAGATTGATGCCGAGGTTCTCACAGGAAATCCCGCCGACACCATCCTGAAGACGATAGAGGAGCGTCACGCCGGCGTCCTTGCGCTCGCCACGCACGGCCGCTCCGGACTCGGGCGCTGGTGGTACGGCAGCGTCGCGGGCGAAATCGCCCAGCAGGCCGCCATCCCGCGCATCATCGTCGGGCCCAAGGTGCTCTCCCAGCCAACGAAGGCGATCAAGGTCGATGGCGTTCTCGTCCCGTTGGACGGCTCGAAGCTGTCCGAGTCAGCGCTCGACCATGGCGTGCGTATCGCCAAGGCGTTCGGCGCCGCGCTGCATATCGTGCAAGCGATCAGCCCAGTATCCCAGACGTACTTGTTCGACATCCCGTCCGTCACGTCGGTCGACATCCAATCGAAGATCGAGGAGGGTGTCGAAGAATATGTCAAGACGTGTGGCCAACGACATGCTGCCGAAGTCGATGTCAAGATGTCCGTACTGCGCGGTCCGCCCGCCGACGTGCTTGTCGACTACGTCGAAGCACAGGGCATCGATCTCGTCGTTATGGCATCGCACGGCCGTGGCGGTCTCGCGCGAGTCGCTCTCGGCAGCGTCGCCGATCGCATGCTGCAGAGCGATGCGCCCGTCTTCCTCATCCGTCCCGTCGAGCAAACCGGCTGATGGCGGCCTTTCGTAGGATTCCGTGACCCGCCAGTCCCCGCTGCGCTATTCCTTCGAAGACCTCACCGTCGAGCAGTTCGCGCCGTGGCGACGTCTCATCCTCGGGCTCGTTCTTCTCTCGTCATTGCTGCTCTTCGGGGTCCTCGGTTACATGACCATCGAGGGGTGGTCGTTCCTCGTCGCGCTGTTCATGCCCGTCACCACGGTCACGTCCGTCGGCTACAGCGAGGTCCGCCCTCTCGACACGGAAGGCCGGATCTTTACCATCTTCGTGCTGCTGTTCGGCGTTGGTGTTGCCT
>JBKKBW010000233.1:0-1552 GCA_046713635.1 Dehalococcoidia bacterium | reverse complement strand
GAGCAGTTCGTGCCGGCCCAACCGCCGGAGCGCCCGTGGGAGACCTGCCTGACCATCAACGACAGCTGGGGATACAACATCACGGACACACGCTGGAAATCGGCGCGGCGGCTCATTCATACGCTCCGCGAGGTGGCCGGCAAGGGCGGCAATCTGCTCCTCAACGTTGGTCCGCGGGGCGACGGTAGCCTTCAGCCTGAAGTCGCTGAGCGCCTCTCCGATATCGAGGCGTGGATGGCGCGCCATGGCGAGAGCATCGTTGGGACGGCGCCCGGCTTAGAACCATGGCAATGGTACGGGCCTTCGACGCGGCGCGACCAGACCGTCTACGTGCACGCCCTGATGCGTCCCGAGGAGTTTGTCTCCGTGCGGGGTGTCCGCACAAAACGCCTGCGCTCCGTCCGTGCTCTGTCGACCGGAGACTCGCTGGCGTTCGAGACACGCACGAGCATCGTCGACACGATAAAGCGGGACCCGACGGGCGAGGTGATCATCTCGGTGCCGGAGTCCGCAATCGATCCGTACGTGACAGTCTTCGCGCTCGACTTCGCGGAAGGCCCCCAGTAGACTTCGATAGCCATGAAGATCTGTTTCGTGATGTACCAGGGCAATATGTATTCGGGTGGGCAGGGGGTCTATCTCTACTACCTGACGCGAGCTGGCGCGCATGGGCCACGAGGTGCACGTGCTGGCAGGGCCGCCATATCCGACCCTGGACGAGAAGGTGATAGGGCACAACATCGAGACGCATAGTTATTGGAGCTATCATCACGAGAAGAAGAACTTCCTCTTTGAGCGCAGTCCGCTGACCCACTTCCACCCAGTTAACTTCTACGAATTTGTGTCAACCCGTATCGCGCTTTCGTCGCTGCTGCTGTCGTTTAGCGTTCGGGCATGGATCAAGCTGCGGGAACTGTCGAAGGAGCACCGATTCGATATCGTGCACGACAATCAGACGCTTAGCTACGGCATCACGATGATGCAGTGGTCCGGCTTCCCGGTAGTCGCTACCATCCACCACCCCCTCAGCATCGATCTTCAGAATGCGCTCGGACAGGCGCGGAGCCTGTACGAGAAGGGAAGGCGTATCCTGTGGTCACCCTGGGTCATGCAGGAGATCGTGGCCAAGCGCCTCGAGCGCGCAATCGTCGTGTCCGAAACGTCAAGGCGGGCAGTGCTCAAGGCGTTCGACATCGATCCGGAGCACGTTCGCGTCGTCCACAATGGCGTCGATACGGACATCTTCCGCCCGCTACCGGATGTGGAGCGCCAGCGTGGGCTGATCCTCTACGTTGGCAACAGCGAGGACAGAAACAAGGGCGCTCGCTACCTAATCGAGGCGCTGGCTCAGCTACAGGACGATCGCCGCGACTACCGGCTCGCACTCGTCGATCAGAAGCGCGAGAATCTCAAGCTCGTTCCGCGTTTGGTGCAGGAGTACGGGCTGTCGTCGCGGGTCGCCTTCACCGGGCGCCTCCCCACGGACCAGCTTGTCCGTTTATACAACCAGGCGGAGATTGTGGTTTCACCATCGCTGTACGAAGGCTTCGGG
>JBKKBW010000232.1:0-3564 GCA_046713635.1 Dehalococcoidia bacterium | reverse complement strand
GGACACGATCCCGGGCGTGGGGCCGAAGAAGAAGAAGGCGCTGCTGATGAAGTTCGGCTCGGTGAAGAACATCCGGGAGGCGCCGGTGGAGGAGATCGCCTCGACGGTGGGGTTCACTCGATCGCTGGCGGAGCGGGTGAAGGAGCAGGTGTAGTGCGCTGGCGCGCCGGGTCGAGGGTCGAGGGGTCGGGGGTCGAGCCTGGATGCAGCGACCAACTTGATTGAACGGAGAAAAAGAAAAAAGTTGAATCTGGTTCCGCGCATTTTTCTTGATTGCATGGTTCGGGGGCTAGGTGCTGGTCGCTGGTCGCTAGTAGTTGGTGCGCGCAGGCACCTTGCAAGACGAGCGAGACGGCGTTTCTGAACCTGCGGAACGCCGTTTCTGAATCTGCGCGTCGATCTATTGTTTGTCACTTTTTTGCTTGTCATCCCTCTTAATTTCCCTAACCCCTGGCCGCTCTAGGTTCGCTTCGCTGGAAAAAGGCACTTCAGCTTGTCAGCCTGTCAGCCGGTCAGCGGCCGTCGCAGCGTTCCCTGCGGGTACGGCGACGGCTTGGCAGACCCTGCGGTTCTGCGGTTCTGCGGGCGCCGCGGGCGAGCGGGCTGTCGGAGTGCTGGTCATGCGTCGAGGTTAGGCCAGCGCGGGAATAGCTCCTAGCGTTTGGTGGCACTCTAGAGCAATCAGCTTTCAGCCGGTCAGCGGCCGTCGCAGCGTACCCTGCGGGTACGGCGACGGCTTGGCAGAACCTGCGGTTCTGCGGGCGCCGCGGGCGAGCGGGCTGTCGGAGTGCGGGTCATGCGTGGAGGTTAGGCCACCGCGGGAATATCTCCAAGCGTGAGATGGCACTCACTACGCCGCTGGCGTTGGTTGGCCTATGGCCCGAAGCTAACGGCGAGTTTGGAAAGTCGAGGAACGGCGTGCCGCGCCAACGCGAAGTACTCTTTGTTAACTTCGAGGCCGATGCTACGGAGCCCGAGAGCCTCAGCCGCAGCTATCGTGGAACCTGAGCCCATGAAAGGGTCGAGAATAACGCCTTTCCCCAGGGGAAGCGCGGCGTAAGCTATTTGCCGAAGGAACTGTTGGGGCTTGAGGGACGGATGCGGGGCAATTTCGCGCTCCTCACCTCTGGCGGGAGCTGAGGTAATTACATCGCGAAAAGGCTGGTCGTCGGCTCCTCTTCGTAAACCTCCGGTGTACCACTTTCGAAGATTGTCTTGAACGCGGCCCTCACACGGCTTGCGGAACAAACCCCAAGGCTCCCAAGAAGACCTGGGCAACACGCTGACGCCATGAAACTCTTCGTGTGCGTTTTTCGGACGGTCGCCTCCTCTAAGCGTTTTGACGATTCGGACAATCTCGCCCCTCTTCTCAAATCCTGCCCGCACGAATGGCTCATACACGACCTGAGAAAGCAAAGGATTGGTTGCAATGAAGATGTGGCCCCCCGGAACTAGGACGCGGTAAAGGTTTCCTGCCAGGAGGAGAAAGAACGCTCTGATGAGCTCGTGGTCATATGCCGTCAGAACCGTGAAGCGTGGCGTGGGGCGGCGTAGGTGACCATCGAATGCTTGAGGAAGCCGCCAGATTCCCTTGCCATTCTTTCGTCGCTCTAGTTCCTCCGGCATGTACTCAACCAAGCCGTACGGGGGATCCGTAATTACCGCGTGTACCGAGTTTGATCTCGCGGATGTCAACCAAGAGAAGGCATCCTCCTGAAGGAGTTGAAAACGCTTCTCTGTCTTCGTGCGGGACATGATCCGCTTAGACGAACGGGGAGACCTCCGCGTCCGGACCAGTCTCTATCTGTCGCGGACCACGAATTGTGGAGAAGACCTGGACGACTGGTACAAGGGATTTCCGCCGGAAACAGATCCAGAGAAGATGTTGCGCGTGGCCGGAGTGAAGGTCTTCACCGATGGCGGATCGTGCGGGTTACCTGCGTACAGTCCGGACTTAGGGGACTTGTGGTTTACGCAGCAGCAGATGGATCAGTTCGTCGAGGAGGCCGATTCGCTCGGCTACCAGGTAGCGATCCACGCCATTGGCGACCGAGGGCTCGAGCAGGCCCAGAACGCCATCGAAGCCGCCCTTGCGGGCCTGCCGAACGAGCTGCGGCATCGCATCGAGCACAACGATGCCGTCCGCCCGGACCTTCTCGCTCGCTATGCGGATTTTGGAATCGTTCCTATCATCTCGAGTAACTCCGGCGCTTGTGCCCTCTTCTACGTCGGCGAGCCCTTCGTCGGTCCCGCACGCACGGCCTGGTTGCGCCCGCACCGGGCGTTACTGGCTACTGGAGTGCAGCACGTCGCGTGGCACAGCGACTACCCGTTCCACTCTACTAACCCCTTCCGGCACCTCTTCAATCTCGTCACCGGCAAGCAGATCGCCGGGGGCGACGGAATAGCTGACGTTGACGGCCCTGGGCGCGTACCGGGCGAAGTGTGCGAGCCGCCGGAGTGGGCGAAGGCGCAGACCGTCAGCGCGGAGGAGGCGCTGCGCATGATGACGACTGACGCTGCATACGCGCTAGGTCAGGACTCCGTCATCGGCAGTCTGGAGCAAGGGAAGCTAGCAGACCTGGTCATTCTTTCGGACAATCCGCTGACCGTAGCACCCGATGCGATCAAGGATATTCAGGTGCTGATGACGATGGTCGGAGGAACAACTGAGTACTGTGCCGAGGGTGCGAGTATCTGCTCGGACTCAAGCTAGGTCGCCTGGCCCACACGCGTCCCTACCGGCGCGCCAGCCAGCACCGCCCGCAGGGCTCCGGTCTCGCGGCCGTCGACGATGACGGCCTGGACACCGGCTGAGGCCGCGAGTAGGGCGGAATCTACTTTTGGGATCATGCCGCCTTCGATCACTCCGGCGGCGCCGAGCTGCTGGGCCTGCTCCGCGCTGAGCGACTCCAGCACGACGCCGCCAGCGTCCTTCACGCCGGGGACATCTGTGAGGAAGATGAGACGCTCGGCCTGGATGCTAGCGGCAACCTGCCCGGCGACGGTATCGGCGTTGAGGTTGAGGAGCTGCGGCGACAGCGTGTCGCCGTCTCGGTTATCTTCAGCGATCTCCGCCACCTCGATCGCGACCGGCGCGAGCACGACCACCGCGCCGCCTTCGGCCATCGAGGTGATCGCAGCGGCATCGATGCTGACAACATCGCCGACGAAGCCGAGCTCCTCGTCATAGCGGCGCGCGCGGATCAGGCCGCCATCGGCGCCAGAGAGCCCGATGACGCCCGCGCCGCGGGAGGCGAGCTGCGCGACGAGCTGCTTGTTAACAACACCGCAGAGCACGGCGACGACGATCTCCAGCGTGCGGGCGTCGGTGACGCGCAGGCCGCGCACGAAGTGCGACTCGACGTCGTGGATGGCAAGCCATTCGCTGATCGTCGGGCCGCCGCCGTGGACCACGACGAATCGATAGCCTTCGAGCCAGAGCGACGCGATGTCGTCCAGCGAAGTGTCGTGCTGGCCGAGCATGGAGCCACCGAGCTTGATGACCGTGATGTTAGACAACCCTCACCCCCGGCCCCTCTCCCGCTTGCGGGAGAGGGGAGC
>JBKKBW010000231.1:0-2246 GCA_046713635.1 Dehalococcoidia bacterium | reverse complement strand
GCCATGCCCTGGTCGATTGTGAGGTCGACTTCCTGCAAAGCGATCACGTCTGGCAGCAGCTCTAGCATCTGCTCGACGACGAGCGGACAGCGCTCACCCCAGCGGCCAGTCTTGTTGAACAAGTTGAGCGTGGCGACAGTCACAGTTGCCATAATTCCTCCGTGGCTACACCGTCGAGGCCGATGTGGAGAACGCGTGCTGGACGGCCTGGCGTTGCTCGAACGAGACGAATGACTCGTAGCCAGCGCGTCCCGCGAGCGTCGAGAGATCGTCGAAGCGCCGACCGGCCAGCTCCGGCGTATGAGCGTCGGACGCCAGCGTGATTGCAAGGTCGGCTGCACGCGCTTGCTCTAGTACTTCGAGCGCTGGATACGGCTCTGCGCACGGCTTGTTATACCCGTTGGCGTTCAGCTCTATCGCACAGCCTCCGTTTTGCGCAGCATCAACGATCGCGTTGTGCAGGGGACCAAACGAAGTCGGTCGATGGCCAGCGAGCTTCGGGAGGTCAGGATGCGCAAGCACGTCCGCGAGCTGGCTCGCGGCGAGGTCGCCGAGCATCGCGGCGTACTGATCGAACACGGCGTTCGTGTCGCGTGCTTGCCACTCGCGGGCGAACACGCCCTCGGACAGGCTGTCGAAACCCCAGGCGCCGATCCAATGGACCGAGCCGAGTACGATGTCCCAATCATACGGCTGCAGCAGGTGGCGCAGATCGTCGGCCCGGTCGGGGATCCAGTCAAGCTCGATGCCGAGCAGCACCGGCAGCCCGGCCGACTTCGCCGCTTCCACCGTGCGCACGTAATCAGCCATCGTGCCGGACACGTGGTCACGCCAGTATGCGTCGGTCGCTGCTATAAGAGATTGGTCTTCGCCAGTGATCTGCCACCATCCTGCGAGAAGCTCGAATGCCTCGTCGAAGCGAAAGAGGTGCTCCGTCAGTGCGATCTGCCCGACGCCATTCGCGTGGCCGGCCTCAACGTACCTTTCGATGCGCTCGCGGTTCATCGGAGGCGCCTCTCCGTGTGGCTGTAGGTGAACGTGTGAATCGACGTACATGCGGGAGTACTCTATCAGATGGCTACGGTGCCAGGCCGAGGGTCAGCACGCCAGCCACGATGAACGATGAACCGAAGATGCGGATGCGTCCGTAGCCCTCTCCCAGCAGGATGACCCCGAGCAGTGCGCCGAGCACGATGCCCACCTCGCGCGCCGGCGCGACGTAGCTAACGCGGCTCGTGGTTAGCGCAACGAGGACGAATACGTAACCGAGCGGCGCCATGATTCCCGCCGCGACAATACTAAGCCCGCGTTCGCGCCACTCTCTTACGAGCGACGATCGGCCCTCGCGGAAGACGAGGGGAGGCATTAGCAGCACGTAGCCAGCCATCGAGAACTCGTTGACAGTTGCGGGCGCTAAGTAATCAAGTGCCTTCTTATCCCAAAGCGAGTAGCACGTGATGAAGATACCGGTGAGTATCGCCATCAGTGTCGCAGGACCAGCCATGTTGCGGACCGGGTGCCGTAGATCGCGCGGGTGCAATGACTGTAGCTGTACGAACAGCACACCCAGTACCACGAGCCCGATGCCTACGCCGCCCCAGGCTGAAATCGATTCGCCCAGCAGCAGTACCGCCGCTAGCGGGATAAGCGCCGTGCCCATTCCGCGCGCGATTGGATACACGATTGACAGATCACCCAGCTGATAGCCGCGCGCCAGCGCAAGGCCGTACGCTCCATGCAACAGAGCGGTAACGCAGCCGAACGCGATTCCCTGCCAGCCTATACCATCCCTGTAGACGAAGATGACGGCCGGGACGAGAAACACAACGAACGACACGCCAGCCATGGACCAAAGAAATGCAACCTTGTGCTCGCTGCGCTTAAGGAGGAAGTTCCAGCTCGCGTGCGACATTGCGGAAGCCAGCACCAAAGCGAAGGCGACGCCGGTCATACTACCGGCCTCCTCCGACGACGCTTCAACACGTCGCTCGGCTTACGATCCGGTGGCTAGCGAGTCTGGTGCAGCGGACAATGCCGGACGGGGCCGGATGAAGCCGCCATCGTGCGCGTCGAGGGCGATCATCTCGTCGAAGGAGCCCTCCCTCACAACGCGTCCGCTTTCCAGCACAATGACATGGTCCGCATGTAGCACGGATGACAGCAGATGACTGATTACGACCGCAGTTTTTCCAGTGGTGAGGCGCTCGAGCGCTTCAAGAACCACGTCCGCAGACGCAGCGTCGAGG
>JBKKBW010000230.1:0-7390 GCA_046713635.1 Dehalococcoidia bacterium | reverse complement strand
GGCTACCACTAGCAATGATCGGCAGCGTAAGACGAAGTCCGAACAGGGAAGGGACGTAGGGGAAGGGATTAGGGCGACCACATAGGGTCGCCCCTACATGGCGACCTGCGGTCGCCGAGGGCGGGTTTGAAAACCCGCCCCTACTGGGATGCTATCGAAAGCTCGGCTTCGGCGCGGGGGTCGGCGAAGGTGGGGCCGTCGACTTCGACGACGACGCGGTGGAGGCGGCCGGTGAACCTGAACGGCGATCGATAGTCGCGGGAGATTGGCAGGCCGGTGTGGTAGCCGCACCAGAGGCCGTCGCCCGTGATCGAGAAGCGGGTGCGCGTGAAGGGATCGATGCGCACGTCGCCGGCCGCTGCGCCGTCGATGAGCAGCGTGCCCGTGCCCTGGTGCTCGCCGGTTTTTTCGAATCGGAAGCCGAGCGTTCGCGCGCCGGGTGGCACGGGCCTGTCGGACGAGATGCGGTCCTCTCGCAGGGCGCAGAAGTTGTGGACGTAGTGCAGGCGACCGTTCTTCATATATAAGACGTACCCGCCGAGGCCGGAGCCGTGCGCGAGCAGGATGCCTTCCGCGCCGCCGTCACCGATGTCTACCTCGGCCGTGATGGTGTGCGATCGGTTGCGCACGTTCACGGCCGAGATCTCGGGCACGGGCGCGGCATCCGGATAGTAGACGTAGCGGCTGCGCTTCGGCGGCGCGTGCGGGTGCTGGCCGAAGATCGCCTCGAACGGCGCGTTGTCCAATGGCAGTACGTTGTACTTCTCGGCTTCGCGCCACCAGAGGTCGATCATCTCGCGCAGCCGCTCGGGCTCTTGCGCGCCGAGGTCGTGGCACTCAGAGGCATCGACATCGACGTGATACAGCTCCCAGACATCGTCGTCGAACGACGGGCGGGGGTCGAAGATCGGATGGTAGACGACGGCTTTCCAGCCGTCTTTGTAAAGCGCACGGCAGCCGAGCATCTCGTAGTACTGCACGCTGTGCTTGCTCGCGGCCGACGCGTCGTTCAGCGTGTGCGCGAAGGTCACGCCCGCGATCGGTTCCTGCGTAACGCCATCGATCGTATCGGGGGCGTCGATGCCAGCGATATCGAGTAGGGTAGGGAGGACATCAATCGCGTGGACGTACTGGCGCCGCAGCTCGCCGGCGGACGCGATGCCCTTCGGCCAGTGGACGATGAGAGGATCGGCGACGCCGCCCTCGTGTACCTCGCGCTTCCAGCGCCGGAACGGTGTGTTCCCGGCGACGGTCCAGCCCCACGGATAGTTGTTGTGCACGTATGGCCCGCCAAGCTCGTCGAGCCGCGCAACGGCTTCTTCGATCGTCGTGCCCGCGATGTTCCACGTGCGCAGGTCGTTGTACGAGCCGGTTGGACCGCCCTCGGAGCTGGCACCGTTGTCCGATAGTACGAGCACGATCGTGTTCTCTCGGTCGCCCAGCTCGCGCAGGCAATCGAGCACGCGAGCGATCTGCGCGTCGGCGTGTGAGAGATAGCCGGCGAAGCACTCCATGAAACGCGCGTAGACGCGGCGCTGGTCGTCGCTTAACGAATCCCAGGCCGGCACCCACTCCGGGCGTGGCGACAGCTCCGTCGTCGGAGGCAGCAGGTTCATCGATTGCTGGCGGGCGAAGGTCGCTTCGCGCCAGGCGTCCCAGCCGGCGTCGAAGCGGCCGCGATACTTCTCCCGCCACGCTGGTGGTGGCTGGTGCGGGGAGTGGCAGGCGCCCGTGGCGAAGAGCATGAAGAACGGCTTGCCGGTATCGGCCGCGCGTAGGTCGCACAGGTATTGCGTCGCGTGGTCGGCGAGGTCCTCGGTTAGGTGGTAGCCGTCTTCCCACGCGGCGGGCGGCGCTACGATGTGGTTGTCTTCGATCAGTGACGGCGCGAATTGATTCGTCTCGCCGCCGAAGAAGCCGTAGTAGCGCTCGAAGCCGCGGCCGAGCGGCCAGCGCGCCCGCGACGCGCCGTTGTGGTATTCGTCTTCCGGAGTCAGGTGCCACTTGCCGACGGCGTAGGCAGCGTAGCCCTGCGGCACCAGCATTTCCGGGAGGAAGCCGCACGACTTGTCGATGCGGTTGTAGTAGCCAGGAAAGCCTGTCGGTAGGTCGGCGACGCGGCCCATGCTCGTCGTGTGGTGGTTGCGACCCGTCAGCAGACACGCGCGCGTCGGGGAGCAAAGCGCCGTCGTGTGGAAGTTCGTGTATCGCAGCCCGCCAGCCGCGAGCGAATCGAGCGAGGGCGTCTCGATGTCGGAGCCGAAGCAGCCGATCTGAGCGTACCCCACGTCGTCGAGGACGATGAGCAGGACGTTGGGAGCACCGTCGGGCGCATGTGCCTCGGTCGGCCACCAGGGCGTCGATTCGTTGCGATAACGGCCGATAACGCCGCCGAACTGTTGGTCTGCCATAGCGACGCATTCTAGCAGTCGCGCAGGCTTGGCGATCGGCGCCTCTTCGGCCATACTGCTCGACATGGAGATTGTTTCTGGCGTCCACGCCATCGATAGCCTGGGAACGGGCCGGGCCTACCTGTACGTGGGGCGCGACAAGCTGACGCTAATCGACAGCGGGCTGCCGAAGAGCGCGGACAAGATCTTCGCCGTGATCGACGCGCTTGGGCGGAAGCCGGACGACGTACGTCAGGTCATCGTCACGCACTACCACAACGATCACGCTGGTTCGCTAGTGGATGTTGTCGACCGCAGCGGTGCAGAAGTCCTCGCGCATCCGCTCGACGCGCCCGTGCTACGCGGCGAGCGTCCTCCGGCGCCACCAAACGCCAACACCATCCTGCGGCGTTTGCTCCAGCTCAATTCTGGCGGCCACCCGCCAGCACCGGTGCACGTCGTACGCGAAGTGACGGATGGCGATGAGGTTGATGTGGATGGCAGAGCGCACGTTATCCACACGCCCGGGCATACGCCGGGTAGCATCTCGATCTATCTGCCGCAGCGGAAAATCCTCTTCGCGGGCGATGCGGCTGGTTATCTGTTCGGCTTGCGCCCGCCTGTAAGTTGGTTCACCGAGGATGGAGATGCTGCGCGGGCATCGATTGCTAGGCTGGCCGAGTTGGACTTTGACGTCGCGCTCCTCGGTCACGGCAAACCTCTCGAGAAGAACGCGTCGAGGGCGTTCCGGCAGCTGGCCGAGAAGTTGGCGAAGTGACAGAGATCATCCCCGGCGTACACCATGTCGACCTAGGAATGGTGCACGCACGTATATGAGGAAGGCGACCGGCTTACGCTCATCGACACCGGCCTCGCGGACAGCGCGACGAAGATCGTCGACGCCGTCGAGGGCATCGGACGGAAGATTGCGGACCTGAGGCAGATCCTTGTCACGCATTACCATCCCGACCACATGGGATCGCTGACGGAGCTGGCCGAACGCAGCGGCGCGCAGGTGCTTGCGCATGCGCTCGATGCACCTGTCGTGCGCGGCGAACAGCCAGAGGAAGAGGCGAGGCTGTCAGGTGCCGAGAGGAGGATCCTAGACGAAATATCGAAAGGCGTGAAGCCAGCACGCCGTTGCCCTGTCGATCGAGAGCTCGTCGACCGGGACGAGATCGATCTTGATGTCAGCGCGCAGGCGGTCCACGTCCCTGGCCACACGGCGGGCAGCATCGCCGTCTACGTGCCGAAGCGGCGGGCGCTCTTCGTGGGCGACGCCGCAGCACGCATGCCGGACGGTCAGCTCGTCGTCGGCGCCTTCAACGTCGATCCGGCCCAGACGCGCGCCTCGTTCCGGCGCCTGGCGGAGCTTGACTTCGAAGGCGTGTTCTTCGGGCATGGCGCGCCGATGGATAGGGACGCGTCGCTGGAGTTCCGGCGGCTGGCGGAGGGAATACGCGACTAGTTCGATGACCTGGCGTAGACGGGGACCGGCTCTTGCAAGTCGACCGGCTTACCGCCGATCATCGAGTGCAGACCGTATGACAGCGCCAGGCCCACAAGCACGACTGCGGCGCCGGCTACGGCATCGAGGATGAAGTGGTTCCCCGTGGCGATAATGCTAAAGAACATCGCTGTCGGTAGATATACGGCCAGCAGCATGGGCGCAACGCCTGTCGATCTGTGTGCAAGTCCGATGCACGCTAGCAGCACCCAACCGAAGTGTAGGCTGGGCATGGCTGCGTACTGATTCACGATCAGCGGTGCATCGGGTAGCGCGTAGGCCTGAGTTTGCGACGCAACAGTATCGACGAAGCTTAGGTCGTCAACGAAGCGCGGCGGCGCGACGGGCAGCAGGGCATAGCACACTAGGGCGATGGCGCCAGAGATGAGAAACGCGTCTCTGTAGAGAGGATACGCATCGCGATGCTTAGTGAACAGCCAGATCGCGATGAGCACGATCACGGGCCACATCCCCATTAGGTAGGTAAAGTTCATGAAGTTGGTCAGCGGCTGGAACTGCAGGAACCAATTCTGAATGGCCTGCTCCCAGAACATGCCCGTCGCGCGCTCTATATCTACGATGTGCAACGCGCGCTGGACTGCTTCTGACTCCCTGCCCTGTACCAGGCCGCGCGCAACATCGTAGAGCAGTACCGCAGGGATGACGATGAGCAGCTCGCGGGCTAACTCGATAGGCCGCGTGGATGAGCGCGGCATGACAAGAAGTAGCGCGACGATCGTCATGACCAGCAAGATTAGCCAGTGGCCTGCCAGCAGTTGGTTGGGGTCGTACCAGGCGAAGCCCTGGTCCTTCGGAGCGGTGAAACCGATAACGGCGGGCAGCAGATGCAGCATGGTGGTTCGTCAACGCCGCATACAAGGCGCGGCTAGCCTACATGGTGCGTTCGCGTATCGGAGGGTGGAACTTGCGAGTTACCGGCGGCTTCGCTGCGAGCGGAGCCACGAGATCTGACGGTTCCCTCCTACGTCATTGTGACAAGACCTGGCTGGAAGGTTCAAGGTTTGTCTTCTAGCCATAACGAGAGTTGGGAGCCCCGCCGCCACGGCAGGACGCTGCTCGATGGAATCGAGGACCCTACCCGACGCCTGGCTTACCCCCGGCCTGCCGCCTGGCAGGCCGGCCCTCAGCGCCGAGTTTTTAGCTAGCTAACCTTCGCTCTTCGCGCTCGCCGCTTCTTTCGAAGTGGCGGGCCGCTTCAGTATGAAGTAGCTGCTTTCCGGTCGCGCAAGAGGGAGGAGTTCGGTCAGTTCCCAGCCATCCTTACCCAGCGTTTCAAGGTACTGGCGAACGAACCCGGTCCGGTGTTCTCCACCCTGTCGGATGTACTCCACCCCTTCCGCACTAATCCTGCCCCGAAAGTCAACGTAGACGACTTTGTATTCCCATGCGTTCATAGATGTCTCCTTCTATCGGTGACGCTGAACGGAGGGACGCCATCGTCGGGTTGGGCCTGCGCCCTAGCCGCCGCGCGACGGGGCTCGATTCCAGGATAGCAGACGGCTTGCACGTGCCTGCGCGCCCTCCGTTGGAGGAGGCTAATCGGCACAGTGTGACCGCCAGATTCTTCGCTTCGCTCAGCATGACGCCGGGCGCGTTTGACATATAACTTGGCGCTCGCTTAGATAGTACGCCAACTAGCATTACGTCCAGAAAGGAATCACACATGAAAGCCGCCGTATTTCACGGCCCGCACGAAACGCTGACAATGGAGGAGCTGGATATCGACGAGCCGATGTCCCGCGAGGTCGTCGTCAAGGTCGTCGCGTCGGGCGTCTGCCACAGCGACCTCCATTTCGTCGAAGGTTTGTACCCGTACCCGGCGCCGGCCGTGCTCGGCCACGAAGCGGCCGGCATCGTCGAGAAGGTGGGCGACCAGGTCACCCAGTTCAAGCCGGGCGACCACGTCATCTCCTGCCTCTCCGTGTTCTGCGGCAACTGCAAGCAGTGCCTGAGCGGCAAGCCGAACCTGTGCCGCAGCCCAGAGCGCTCGCGCGCGCCGGGCGAGCCGCCGAAGATGAAGTACACGAAGTCGGGCGAGACGGTGTGGCAGTTTCTGAACATCTCGAGTTTTGCGGAGAAGATGCTGCTGCACGAGAACGCCATCGTGAAGATCGTCGACGACATGCCGCTTGATAGGGCGGCGCTGATCGGCTGCGGCGTAATGACCGGCGTCGGCGCGGCGCTGAACACCGCGAAGGTAGAGCCGGGCTCGACTTGTGTCGTGTTCGGCGCGGGCGGTGTCGGACTGGCTGCGATCCAGGGCTGTCGCATCGCCGGCGCGGGCATGATTATCGCGGTCGACATGATCGAGGCTAAGCTCGGTCTGGCGAAGGACCTGGGCGCAACCCACACGATTGACGCGTCGCAGGGCGATCCGGTCGGCAAGATCCGCGAGATGACCGACGGCGGCGCCGACTACTCATTCGAGGCGATCGGCCTATCGGTAGTCGCGACGCAGGCGTTCGATTGCATCGCGCCGGGTGGCACGGCGACGATCATCGGCATGATCCCGGTCGGGCAGAAGGTGGAGCTGGACGGGCCGGCGTTCCTGAGCGAGAAGAAGATTCAGGGCTCCAACATGGGCTCCAACCGCTTCCGGATTGACATGCCGCGCTACGTCGATTTCTACAAGCGCGGTCTGCTCAACCTGGACGACATGATCACGCAGCGCCGCAAGCTGGAGGACGTGAACGACGCCCTGCGCGCCATGAAGGCCGGCGAGGTTGCGCGCAGCGTCTTGATGTTCGAATAGCCCCTCCATCTACGCGACCGACGGGGCGGCCAAAGGGCCGCCCCGTTCTTCTTCGAGGCTGTTGCGTTTCTGCAACTCCCGGGCCCGCGCCGTTGCACCTCTGCGATACGTTCTTTCGTATGCTGGTTCGTGAGCCTGCACCTGGCCCGAAACGTTCCCAACAACTATCTTGGCGGCATTCACAGGAGGAGACCGATGCCAGACGCGTCCCAGATGATCCGCGACGATCACCAGCGAGTGAAAGACCTGTTCAGGGCGTTCGACAAGGAAGAAGATACCCGCACGAGGCGTGTTATCGCCGAGCATGCCATAGCCGAGCTGGCCATTCACGCTGTGCTGGAGGAGGAGGTTTTCTACCCGGCAATCCGCCACAGGTCTGATGGAGAGGCCCCGGTGAGCAAGGCGAGGGAAGAGCACCACATTGCCGATCTGCTGGCGCAGGAGATCCTCGATCTCGCTGCATCGGACCCAAGGTTTGGAGCGAAGTTCACAGTGCTAGTAGAGAGCGTGCGCTATCACTTTGATGAAGAAGAGATCGTGATGCTCCCGAAGGCAGCTGAGATGGGCATCATTGAGCTCCAGCGTTTGGGTGACAAGATGGCTGAGATCAAGGAACGACTGCTGACTGAATCGACGCCTACCCGCAAGCCAAGCACCCGTAAGCGCGTTGCCTCGGCGCCGTCGCGCGCTCGGTCCCACGTGACCAGAGGCACTTCGAAG
>JBKKBW010000229.1:0-1510 GCA_046713635.1 Dehalococcoidia bacterium | reverse complement strand
CCACGACTCCCACCACAGCACCCGAAGCCGGCTTCGACGACCGCATTCCCGCGCTTGATGGCATCCGCGGCATCGCCCTCATTCAGGTGCTGCTCATCCACTTCGCGATCCTAAACGAAGTACCGGACTCGACTGTCGTGGACAAGTTCTTCGCTCAAGTCTGGGATGCCGGCTGGATCGCGATGGACTCGTTCTTTGTACTCTCCGGCTTTCTTATCACTGGCATCTTGTACGAAGCGAAATCCGCCAACGTGCGTAACTACTTCCAGAACTTCTACGCTCGCAGATCGCTACGCATCTTTCCGGCGCACTACGTCTACCTGCTTGCCATCCTCGTACTCCCCCCGCTCATCATGGCCGCCGAAAGGAACGCGATCCACGCCATCCGTCAGGATTGGTGGTGGTTCGCCACTTATTTAGGCAACTTCCGTCTCGTCCTCGATTACGGCCGCCGCGCTGATGTTTTCTTCACGAGCCACCTCTGGTCACTATCCGTCGAGGAGCAATTCTATCTCGTCTGGCCGGTCGTTGTGCTCCTGCTCAGCCGGACAAAACTGATCCTGTTCTGCTTCGCGGCTACTCTCATCGCGCTAGCAATCCGGATCGCCATGGTGCTAGGCGGCGTGAACGCCTGGGTCCCGTACGAGCTGACGATCACGCGAATGGACTCCCTCGCTATCGGCGCCCTCGTCGCGCTCATCGTCCGCGATCGACGCGACCTGCTGCTCCTGAAACGCTGGCTCCCCGCCATCGCGATCGGTTCTGCGCTGCTGATCGCGGTCCCAGGCATCATCAATGGCGAGCTCTATCTCTTCGGTGACTGGGAGATCGCCATAGTCCACACTCCGCTCTCGGTCCTCTATGGCTTGCTAATCTTTGCGTTCGTTACCGGCCCGCGCGGCGGCTGGCTGGACAAGGCGTTCGGCCAGCCATTCCTCGTTCGGCTCGGACGCTATAGCTACTCGATGTACCTCTGGCACCTGGCCATCGGCTTCTACCTGTTCCGCAACTTCAACATCGCCGAACACGTCCCCACCGTCTTCGGCTCTCATTTGCCGGGGACGCTTACGTTTGCGTTTGTTGCGTTCATACCAACCTTTATCGTTGGCTGGCTAAGCTGGAACTTCATCGAGGCGCCTGCACTGCGATTGAAGCGCTTCTTCCCATACACGGCAGGCGAGGATGCCGCACGCCACAACGCCAGTCAGCCGGCTCCGGCGGGGAGTGCCGCGCCAGCACCTGGTGGCGGAGACTAGGCCAGCGGCGTACCGATCATCTCGACCGGGATGTCGTGGCCGAGCAAGCTGAGCACTGTCGGCCCGATATCGATCAGCCGCATGCCCTCGCGCTGACCGGACGCGGTTAGGCCAGGTGCGCGTATGATCGCGATGCCTTCCTGCGCATGGTTTGCATCGTCCGGGCCCGTGTCGTTATCTTACTTATGAATGCCTACGCCACATACATGTCTATTATAAAAAAATGACGATGCGGACGAAGAGGAAAGTGAAGA
>JBKKBW010000228.1:0-1658 GCA_046713635.1 Dehalococcoidia bacterium | reverse complement strand
CTCGCCGCGGTGCTCATTGGGTTCGCTCTTGTGCGGGGTGCGTTCGCGGTGTGGGATGTCGAGGAAAAGCGTGCGAGTGCAGCCGAAACGGAGCTACGCGAACGGACCGACGATGCCGCTAGGCATCGGGCGGCCAAGGAGCTGCTTGGCACGCTGCATCAACACGGACTTGCCTGGCTCGCTGCTCGCGCAGATACGAAGACGGTCGAGAATTGGGACGATCAGGTACTCGATTTCGTTTGCCGCGCGTTCGGCAACGCAGAGTATGCGCGCCTTCTGTCCTTAGGGGGTCTGCCCGACCGCCCCCACTATTCCCGCGCTCCTGATGGCATGAACGCGCAGGACTCGACCAATATCCAAACACGCTGTCAGCAGTTGGCCGAGCTAACTCCGCGTGTGGAGTCGATACTGCTAGAGGACTTCGATCCTCAGCGCTGGAGAGAAGCTTGGCTCAGGGGCGCTCAGCCGCTACAAACCGGTACCGATCAGCAAACGTCATCGCCATGATTGACGGCCTGTGTCCTCGGGGCCCGCAGCCCCGGCGGGGCTACTGTCCCCTCTGCCGGTTTGGGCTGACGCTTGCCGTCCACGGGCGGCGCGTCAGGGTCCACGGCCAACAACGCCATGCCGCGAATCTTGATCTACATGGGGGGTACACGATTCGCCTTGCCGGCGTTCGAAGCAGCCGACACCCACTACGGGACCGGCTCAACGGCGCTTGTCCACGTGTGGCAGCTCGCTCGGAACCAACGCGTCGCCGTGCAGCCTACGGCCGCCCAAGCGCGGCTGACCGAGGTCCGGGCGCTCTTGGCGCAGCTATGACCGTTGCGGACTGGCCGATGCCGGGAATACGATGCAGAGATGGACTCCACGCGCATCATCGCCACCGTCGCCACTGAAGCCGTCGAGGAACCCGACGCGATCGCCCGTCATCCTGAGATTGTCGATGTTCTTGCATCGCTCTCTACTGACGCGGCCTTGTGCGAAGCAATGGAACGGGCCGCGCCGGGCGTGATGCTGGACCCCGCCGCGTACGTCCAGCTCGCGGATGCCTTGGGTCCATACCGGCAGATTCCGCTTGATGACGCGCCCGAGCTGGTGCAGGCACTCGCGTTCTTGGCTTGGGTGCTAGAGCGCGCCGTTGCGGACACACAGCCTACGTCCGAGACAGCGGCCCTCGTCTTCGCCTAGCAGGGGTAGCACTTCACGCCGACCTCACCATCCTCGCGAAGCTCGGATGCGCGCTCGCGAAGACGCGGCCTTAGCTCAACTGCCCGCGCCGGGCCTTTTGGAACGTCCATAACGCGTCCAGATACGTCGGGCCTGATGCCTCCACGCCACTCGTCAAGTCACGGAGGACGACACGTCCCCCGACGTGGCGAACGATGACCCGCTGGCGTTGCTGGGACTGGACTCTGTAGGTCGCGCCCGACGCTTCGCGCGGGGCGTACGTGATGCGCGGATCGCTCACCATCCCCGTCTGGTGGGAACCGGCGATGTCAACGCTCATCCAGGGGCCTCCTCTGGCGGTTCTGGAGCCTGCTCCGGCGGTTCTGGGCGCTTGATGTCGCCAAAGCTCTGTTCGTAGTTCGTCATGTTCTGATTGAGCGACTGCATCACTTCGAAGACGAGCGAGGGAGCAGTCTTGCCGCGCGCGA
>JBKKBW010000227.1:0-1024 GCA_046713635.1 Dehalococcoidia bacterium | reverse complement strand
CCAGGCGGACAGCAGCCGCCGGCGCAACCGGCCTGTCACCCGTCATATGCGGGAGCCTGTCTCGACCCGAACGCCTCGGACTACGATTGCGCCGGTGGCTCTGGCAACGGCCCTCACTACACCGGACCGGTTACTGTGGTTGGCCCTGATGTGTTCGATCTAGACCGCGATGGCGATGGTTATGGTTGCGAGTAACGGCGAAGGCAAGCTCACGATCAACGAAAGGAGTCTTCCATGACTACCAGGGCGTTATTCAGCGAGCGCTGTTTCGTGGCACCTAGTCCAAAACTGCGAAAGAAGATGGCCAAACAACTCAAAGGCTTGCGCACGCGGGCGGGCGGTGCGCTTGCTTCGAAAATGCGAATGACCGATCCCCACTATCCGGGTCTGAATGATGGACTGATCATTCCTGGCAACCAATTTCCGCTCGGTGCACCGCTTGCGGAGGTGCGCAGCGCGGCCCTCCGACGTGCGCCGCTGCGCGGCACGGTACGCATCATCGTCGTCCTCGTCGACTTTAGTGACAAGAGGATGACTCGGACCGCGGATTCTATTCGGAAGTTGTTCTTCTCGCGCGGCCAACTGGCGAATGGCAGCGTACGGGAATACTATGACGAAGTCTCCAACGGCAAGATCGACATTGATGGCGAGGTTGTTGGGCCGTATCGGATGCCGCGGACCCTGGCCTACTACGCGAACGGGAACTCCGGCCAAAGCCCGAGTGGGCCGAGCGCTCGTCAGATGGCGCTCGACGCCGTCAAGGCCGCGAATAAGCATGTCGACTTCAGCCTTTACGACAACGATGGGAACCGCTACGTCGACGCGTTCATCGTCATCCACGCTGGTAAGGGGGCGGAGACCACGAACAGTCCTCGCGATATCTGGTCGCACAAGTGGGTGCTTCCCAACCAGCCGTATCAGGCAGACTCAGTCAACATCTACGGCTACCTCACCGTGCCCGAAGATTGCAAGATTGGCGTCTGCGCACACGAAATCGGCCACCTGCTGTTCGGATGGCCCGATC
>JBKKBW010000226.1:0-2316 GCA_046713635.1 Dehalococcoidia bacterium | reverse complement strand
CTTAATGGCAGGCGCGCGCTTGACCTGCTCCAGCCGAGTCGGCGGTGTCAAAGCTGGAGCCGCAGGCGCAGCTTTTGACGGCGTTCGGATTGAAAATGGTAAACCCGCTCTTCATGATGTCTTCTACGTAGTCAATCTCAGCGCCGTCGAGAAGGGGTGCGCTCTCAGGGTCGATCAGCAGCTTGACGCCGCTGTGCTCGATGACGAAGTCGTCTTCCTCAACGTCCTGCGCCATAGCCATCCCGTACTGGTATCCGGAGCAGCCTCCGCCCGCGACGAAGACGCGCAACGCGCCCTGGTCGGCGCCCTTCTCACTCAGGATGCGCTTGACGTTTTCGGCTGCCTTTTCGGTGATATTGATCATTGCGTACTCCTTGCTGGCCGTTTCTACAGTCGCGGCTTATTATACCTTGCGCGGGCTGTCTGGCAACAGCGTGTTCCGCTCGCGGACCTGGTATGCGCAATAGCCCTCGTGGCCGACAGCTTCCGGCGCCACGTAGGTTACATCGGCCCCCAGGAGCAGGGAAAGAAGGCGCTGGTCGTGAGCGCAGGCGTGGCCATGGTCGGCTGCGACTCGCGGACACGGGCAACCGTGGCCGACGAGCAAGAAGCCATCGTCGCGCTTCTCGATTTCGAACACAATGCCCTCGTCTGCGAGGGCCTCCGTTGTAGCGCGAAGGCGATCGGAGAGGTCGAAGCCGTGAACGCGCGGCGCTATCTTGTGCGCCATGCGCTGCGCCATTTTCTCGAAAACGAGATCAGCCAGCTCAATGCCGCCGCGGCCCTTCGTTTCGTCGGGCGAAAGGGCGACGATCTCTTCGATCAGCCGGTTCGTAATGCGGACGTAGTGTTTCGGAAACAGTTCCTCGCCCTTTTCACTAATGGAGTACACGTAGTGAGGTCGGCCAGTCTTTCGCCGCTCCTGCGCGACATCGACGTGGCCGTCGCGGGTCAAAATGTCGAGGTGGCGACGCACGGTGGCGGGCGCGAGGCTTAGCTCGTTTGTGAGGCCATCGACGGTGACGTTGCGGCGGCGCAGGATGCTGAGGATGGTTTGCCGAGTTGTCTCCATCGATTTCAGGGTATGGCAGCCTCGGGAAGGGCGTCAAGCTACCATGCGACGAATTTGTTATCGCGGTACGGCGTTTGTTTACGCCAGCGATAGATGGGCTGGAATATGCTGGCATGGACAGTCAACGCGACAAGCGCCAAAGACTAGTGCGAGGAGAAGTCATGAACAACGAGCAGATCAACGAACTGCTGTATCAGGCCCTGGAGACCGAAATGGGTGGCCAGCAGATATATGAAGCGGCGATAGGCTGCGCTTCGAACAACGAGCTCAAAGAGGAATGGCAGAAGTACCTAGACGAAACCCGCACCCACGAGCGCATCTTGTTAGAGACGTTCGAGAAGCTGGCGCTCGATCCTGAAATCGAAACGCCGGGGCGTCAGGTGGTCCGGCACTTGGGAGAGTCGCTGATCAAAGCGATGAAGATGGCAAAGCAGTCGGGCGCGCCAAACGCCGCGCAGCTAGTTGCTGCCGAATGTGTGGTGCTCGCGGAGACGAAGGACCACGCGAACTGGGAGCTGATCGGCAAGGTGGCCGAGGAGTCGAAGGGCGACGACAAGAAGGCGCTCCAGGAAGCGTACGAGCAAGTGGAGGAGCAAGAAGACGAGCACCTGTACCACACGATGGGTTGGTCCCGCGAGCTGTGGATCGAGTCGCTTGGCATGAAGGCTGTGCTGCCTCCGCCGGAAGAGCAGAAGGAAGTAACGACCGCGATCGGTGCCGCGCGTGCTGAGCAATCACGCGAGGAGTTGCTCAAGAAGAAGGCGTCCTAGGCCCAGGGCAGGACCTGCCTGGGCCAATACCCGCGCCGCTCGGGCCTGAGCCGGATGGCTTGGACTCGGGCGGCGTCTTACTCCGTGGCAGTCAGTGTTCTGCGGATCTGCTGCAGTCCTTCCTCCACCAATGAAGCGGTTCCGGTGTCAAGCCCGAACAGCACACCGTGGAGCGGACTCATACGCGTTCGATATGTCTCGGCGCGCTCGAGTAGCGTCTTGTCGATTGGGAGCGAATAGTTCGCTACTACCTTGTTGCGGAATTCCGTGTCGAAGCCAGCGAAGTCCAGTGCTGGATCACCAACAAGGGCGTCACCAAAATCGATGACGCCGGCCACCGTCGCGGCGTCGGAATCTAGGAGAATGTGCGCCTGGTCGAGATCGCCATGGATCAGCGCGGGCGTAAAGTCCAGGTACTCATCGCGCGCCAGAAACTCCCCCCAGAACGCTTCCATGAGCGCGGCTACCCGGCTG
>JBKKBW010000225.1:0-8558 GCA_046713635.1 Dehalococcoidia bacterium | reverse complement strand
GAACAGCTACGCAAGGAACCCGGAGGCGAGGACCTCGACCTCTCCTGGATCGATGGCCCCGCCGCCGAGCGCGGCATCCGCGTCGTTCCCGGCAAGCGCGGCCTGACGATCGAAGACATCTCGGTCGGCACGTACGGCGACCCGCCAGAGGAGACGCGCAACCAGAGCGGTCGCATGCGGGGCGCCGCGCCGCGCAAAGACGCGCAGATGATCGAGAAGCACTGGCTGCGCAAGTCGGACTCATGGTCGGAGTCGGCCAGCATGCTCTACGAAGAAGCGCTTCAGCGCCAGTGGAGTTCCGCCACCGACATCCCCTGGGAAGACATGCCGGAGCTGGACGAAGACCTTGAGCTGGCCATGTCGCAGCTCTGCACGTTCCTCACGCAAGTCGAATTCATCGCCGGCGACGTGCCGGGCAAGTTCGCGCCCAACATCAGCGCCGACCACTTCGAAATGGGGCTCTTCCTCGCATCGCAGATCATGGACGAAGGCCGCCACCTCGATGTGTTCCGCAAGCGCGCCCTCTCCAACGGCATCGGCTTGCTACAGGCGGGACCGGGCGCCGTTGGCCTACTGCAGGCGCAGAGCTTCCTAGACATGACGGCAAGCCTCCACCTAGTAGGTGAAGGCTTCGTGCAGTCGTTGTTCCGCATGGGCGAAATGTTCGCGCACAGCGAAGTCGATAAGAAGATCTTCCGGCTCGCAGCGCAGGACGAAAGCCGCCACGTCGCGTTCGGCGTCATGCATCTCAAGCACATGATCGAGACCGAGCCGGAGCGTAAGGAAGAGATTCACAGCTACCTCGACCGCATGGAGGGTCAGGTCGGCTCGACGCCGAGCCAGTCGTCTGGACTCACCGGCGGCGGCGACACGACCGAAGCGCTCGCCATCCTGCTCGGCGGCGGCAAGAGCGAAGCACAGCTCGACGAGGGCTATAAGAAGCTGATGGCTGTCCGGCGCCGCCAGTTCAACGAGTACGTCCACCGGCTCGACGTCGTCGGGCTGGGCGACCGGCGCGAGCGCCTGCCGGAGCGGGTGCGCGGCTTCATCGACCCGGCGCGCGAGTAACCGTCCGAACCGATGGTAGCGGCGACCTTTAGGTCGCCACGTCCTTCCGCCACAACGTACGCGGCGACCCTCAAATCGCCACGCACGACCTACGGAGTTGCTATCTATGGCCGACACCGCCACGCCAGTCACCCGAACCGCGCTAGCGCGAACCTATCTGGAACACCAGCGCAAGCGCGACGTCGACGCGTTCCTCGCCATGATGGCCGACGATGTCGAGCTGGAAATGCCTGTCGTTGGCACGCTCACGGGAAAGGCCGCGGCCGAGCAGTTGTTCCGCGCGCGCCCCTCGGCCGGTGGTGGCGAGCTGCTCTGGGCGGAACCCACCGTGGAAGGCAACACGGTCGCCATCATTGGCGCCGGCAGCCCGTTCGGCCCGCTCCGCCTACGTCTCACCTTCAACGCCGAAGACATGCTCAGCAGAGTGGAGCTTGGACGCCAGCCACTTACGATGGACTGGGCGAAGGCTCCCACCGAGCGCCCTCCCCGGCCGGCGGATCTTGGCGCCGAGGGCTTCACGCTGCGCAAGGCTGACGCCGGCGGCTACGCCTGGGCGCCCGACCACTGGCCGTACCAGAACGACACCCCACGCGGTGCCTGGCCGGCAGTCGAGGCGAACCGCGGCATCCTTGCCCCGTATTCCATCTACGACAAGCACGAGGTCTGGGCGGATAGCTCTGCTGATCTCTACGAGGCTGCCATCCGCGAGCGCTGGATCCCGGCAACGCATATCTCCTGGGGTTCTATCGAACCCCTGCCCGATCACATCGAGGCGTCGCTCGATCAGATCTTCAGCAACATCTCGGAGCTGCAGTACAACTCGAACCAGGTGCTGATGGGCTGGCTCAAGGAGATCTCGTACGGCTACCACGAAGTGAAACTCTATCTCTCAACACAAGCCTTCGATCAGGCGCGGCACGTCGAAGCGTTCCGCAAACGCGCGCTGTCGAACGGCGGAGGCCTGGGCGTGCAATCGCCGGGCTTCATGAACCGTACGGTCTACGCAGCGTTCAAGTTCACAGAGTTCGTTACCTATACCAACATCATCCGTGGCTCGTTCTTCGCCGGCCTCTGCGAGTGGGGCGATAAGCTCGGCCGCTCGCAGGCCGATCGCCAGCTCTTCGAAGGCATGGCGAACGACCTGCGCCGGCACTTGGTCTACGGCACCGAGCACCTCAAGTACTACATCCGCCACGACGACGCCAACTATGCGCGCGTCGAGAACTGGCTCGGCCGCGGCGAGGCGATGCTAGCCGCCGACCTACGCCGGGACACCGCCCTGCGCGAGGCGCACATTCTAGCGCTCGGCGACAGCGTCGCCGAAGGCAAGCAGCGTCTCCGTGAGCTGCGCGAGGCACAGCTTCAGAAGTACCTCCGCACCCTGGAAGCTGCCAGCATCTACGACCACGAAGAGAAGCTGGTCCCCGCGTTCAAGGACGTCATCGAAAAACCCTAGCCCGGTCCGCCCCGCAGCCACCCCGGCGAAGCCGCTCGTACGAGCGGCTTCCGGCTTTGTTGCCGTAGCTCGCTACTGTACCATCACATCGGTAGCACCGAATGTCGCTCTTCCGGTTCCAGCCCCCCGACGACAGCGGCCAGTTAGGCCCGCCTCCTGGCCCGTTCCGTTTCCGCGCGCAACGCCGCCGCTTCCGGCTCCCAGGCGGGCTCATGCGCTGGGGCATCGCGCTCGCCGCGATTATCATCGTGTTCATCGTTGCCAGCATCGCCAAGGACATCTACGCCGACTGGCTCTGGTTCGAAAGTGTAGGCTACAGGTCTGTCTACCGCCTGCGCATCGTAACGCGCATCTGGCTGTTCTTCGCTGGCTTCGGCGTCTTTGTCGCGTTCTTCGGCGCAAACGTATACGTCGCGTTGCGGCTCGCCAGCCGCGGACTCACCGGCGATACCCTCTCATTCGGTGAAACAGACCCTGCGGCAGTCCGGCGCATTGGCCTGGTCATCGGAGCGGCTGTTGTCCTCTTTCTCGGTGTGATATTCGGCTCCCAGGCGGCCGGCCAGTGGAACAAGGTCCTCCTACTGACACACAGCAAGTCGTTCGGGGCGGAAGACCCGGTCTTCCATCAGGACATCGGCTTCTACGTGTTCCAGCTCCCAGCGCTGAACTTCATCGCCGGCTGGCTGCTCGCCCTGCTTGTTGTCACGGTCCTCGCGGTCGGTGGGATTTACATCGCTCGATCGATCGCCGGCGGCTTTTCAGGTGAATCGCGCTTCACTCGCCCGCACATCTCGCTCCTACTCGTGTTAACCATCGCGGTGTTTTGCTGGCGCTACTGGCTCCAGCGTTACTCGCTCGTCTTCTCCGACCGCGGATCGGTGTTCGGCGCAACGTACACCGACATCCACGCGCAACTGCCCGTGACCTACGTCTTGATGGCGCTCGCAGCAGTCACCGCCGTTGCGATCATCATCAGCGCGTTCCGGCCACGTCTGCTCTTCCTCCCGGTAGGCGCGACGGCCATTTGGGTGGTTGGTGCGATCGCCGCTGGGGCGATCTACCCCGCGGCCATCCAGCGCTTCGAAGTGGAGCCAAACGAGCTCGCCCGCGAACGAACGTACATCACCCGTAACATCGAGGCGACACGCGCCGCCTATGGCCTCGACAACATAGAAGAACAGCCGTATCCAGCGCAGAACACCGTCTCCGCGCAAGAGATCGCGGCGAACGCGGACACGGTCCAGAACATCCGCCTGTGGGATCACAGGCCCCTGCTTCAGACGCTTGAGCAGATTCAGACGATCCGGCCGCTCTACACCTTCCTGAACGTCGATATCGATCGCTACGTCGTGGATGGCACGGTACGCCAGGTCATGCTTGCTGCCCGTGAACTGGACCCAGACCGTCTGCCGGCCGACGCGCGCGGCTGGGTCAACCGCAGGCTTCAATACACCCACGGTTTTGGCGTGACCATGCTCCCCGTAAACGAGGTCGTGGAGGAAGGCCTGCCGTCGTTCTTCATCAAGGACATCCCTCCCGCAGGCGAGATTCCTATCGAACAGCCTCGCATCTACTACGGCGAGCAGTCCGAGAACTATGTGGTAGTGAACTCCAGCGAAGATGAGTTCGACTACGCCTCCGGCGATGATCAGCAGGAGAAGAACCGATTCGACGGTGGAGGCGGCGTTCGACTCAACTCACTTTTCCGGCGTATCACGTACGCGTGGAAGCTTGCTGACACCAACCTGCTCATCAGCAGCGCGCTGGATGACGATAGCCGCCTGCTCTATCGCCGAAACATCCGCGATCGGGTCCATTCGATTGCTCCATTCCTGCACATCGATAGTGATCCATACATCGTTGTGGCGGACGGCAAACTCTACTGGATGCTCGACGCGTATACGGCAAGCAATGACTATCCCTATTCGACGCGGACAGGCGACATCAACTACATTCGCAACAGCGTCAAGATCGTCGTCGACGCTTACGACGGCTCCCTCACGTTCTATCTTGTAGACGGGGATGATCCCATCGCTCGGGCCTACGCGGACATTTATCCTGATCTATTTACGTCCTTCGATAACATGCCGCCCTCCCTGCGAGATCACATTCGCTACCCGGAAGACCTCTTCCGGCTGCAATCGCAACTCTATCTGCGTTACCACATCCAGGACCCAGGCGTGTTCTACAACAAGGAGGACGCCTGGACCATCCCCAGCGAGGTCTCCGGCGTCGGCCAGCAGCAGCAGGTTGAGCCGTACTACGTGATCATGCGCCTGCCCGGCGAGCAGGAAGAGGAGTTTGTCCTGTTCGTGCCGTTCACGCCCGCGCGGCGCAACAACACGATCGCCTGGCTAGCCGCTCGCGCGGACGAAGCCAATTACGGCAAGCTGCTCGCGTTCCGGTTTCCGACGGAAACACTCGTCTACGGGCCTTCGCAGGTTGAATCGCGGATCGATCAGGATACGACCGTCTCGGCGCAACTGAGCTTGTGGAACCAGTCCGGCTCGCAGGTAATTCGCGGCAACCTCCTGATGATCCCGATCGGCAACGGCAATCTCTTCGTCGAGCCAATCTACCTCCAGGCGACGTCCGGCAGCCTACCGGAGCTGAAGCGAGTGATCGTCGTGAACGGCAACAACATCGCGATGGAGCCGACACTCGGCCGGAGCCTGGAAGTCGTGCTCGGCCGCGCGGCGCCGACGAGTCCCACCGTTGGCGAAGGAAGCCCAACCCCCGTCACCAGTCCAACAACTGAACCTGGCACAACGCCTGAGCCAACCGTCGCGGAGCCAACCACCGAGCCCCTGCCCGACAGCGTCGACGCGCTCATCCAGGACGCGAACGAGTCGTTCAACCGCGCGCAGCAGCTGTTGCGCGACGGCGACTTCGCGGGCTACGGCGAGGAGGTCGAGCGCCTACAGGACATCCTCCAGCGCCTCGACCAGCTTGCCGTGCAATGAAGTCGCTAAAGCTCAGCGATGGACGAACGCTGGCCTACGACGAGCACGGCGACCCGAACGGACGGCCGGTCTTCTACTTCCACGGCTTCCCGAGCTGCCGGGTCGAGGCAGAGGTCGTCGACGAGGCGGCACGGCGGCACCTCGTTCGGCTGATTGCGATCGACCGGCCTGGCTTCGGCGGGAGCGACTTCAAAGAAGACCGCTCGATTCCCGACTGGCCGTCGGACGTCAGGGAAGTCGCGGCACAACTCGGTATCCCGCGCTTTTCTGTCCTCGGCGTGTCTGGCGGCGGGCCGTACGTTGCGGCCTGCGCGGCCAAAATACCGGAACTCCTCGAAAGGGCAGCCATCGTCTCCGGCTGGGCGCCCGCCGACAAACCCACAGCGACAGCCGGGTTTCCATGGCTCACCCGCGGGACGCTAGCGCTCTGGCGGCGCGTTCCGTTCCTCGTTCATCTGGCGATTTGGTGGCTGGGGGTGAACGCGCGCCTGTTTCCAAAGCTCGTCGTTCGCCTATCGCGGCGCAGGTTGCCGCCACCGGATCAGATCATAGTCGACCGCCCTCACATGCGAGCGATGATGCCCAGGGCGCTCAAGGAGGTCTTCCGGCGTGGCAGCGGCGGGCCGGCCCATGAGCTAGTCCTGTATGCCCGGCCGTGGGGCTTCCGTGTCGAAGACATCTCTATCGAAGTGCTGCTGTGGCACGGCGACGCCGACAGGACCGTGCCGATCTCGATGGGGCGCTACATGGCAGGCGCCATTCCCAAGTGCCGCGCAACGTACTGCCCCAACAAAGGCCACTACATGGCATACGACATGATGGACGAGGTCCTCGGAGCGCTCGTAGCCTAGCGCCGCGCTGGAGCGGCAGCCACCAGCTCGTCGTGGATGCGGCGGGCGGCCCAGATGTGCTCCAGGTCATGCTGGCTCTGCTCACGCGCGAGCTGTAGCACGGACACGTGACCGAGATACCGATGCTCGCTCGACAGCTCCCAATCCTCTGGTTCCAGGCCCCATAGGATGCGCATGGAGCTGTATCGCATGTACTCGAAGCGATCGCACGCTTCGTGGACGTTGATGCTGCGGTAGTCGCGTTCAAAGACCAGCGCGTCGGCGTCGAAGCAGGGGATCGTCTTGACGCGGGCAACGATGAGTTCCAGGCATTCGAGGAAGTGTTCTTCGCAGTCGCGTAGGTGAGCAGCGATCTCCTTCAGCGACCAGCTATCGTCATTGGGGCGCCAGCGCAGGTCCTTGTCGCGCAGGCCGGAGAGCTGCTCCTCCAGCTGGTGCGCGGTCTCGCGGAGCGCCTTCAGCACCCAGCGTGTCTCGTCGTACTCTGGCACAAGCCGCGCTGACATGGGAAATCGCCGCCATTGTAGCACGGGTGCCCGAGCGCCAAACGGTATCATCTGCGCATGACTGGACGGTCGTTCGAAGGGCTCTGCCGGTCCGTACGCGCCTGCCGATCCTGCGACTCGATGGCCCACGTCCACGTCCTGAGCGAGGCGAACGGCCCGCTCGATGCGGACGTGCTGTTCGTCGCGGAAGCGCCCGGGCGGCTCGGCGCAGCGCGCACCGGCCTGCCACTGACCTCCGATGTCGCGGGGCGCCGCTTCGCGTCGTTCCTGGCCGAAGCGGACTTACGGCGCGAGCGCGTGTTCGTGACGAACGCGCTGCTCTGCAATCCACTCACGGCGGGTGGCTTGAACCGGAGGCCAACGCGTTCGGAGGTAAATGAGTGCAATCGATTTCTCCGCGAGCAGCTTCGGCTCGTACGAGCGCCCATCGTCGTCGCGCTCGGTAGCGTGGCGCTTGATGCGCTACGGCTGATCGAGCCGCACGATCTCGTGCTGGCGAGAGACGTGGGGCGAGGCGTTCCTTGGACCGGACGGACTCTGGTGCCGCTCTACCATCCGGCGGCCCGATCGACGGTGGCACGATCGCACGAGCAGCAGCTCGCGGACTGGCGGGCACTTGGTAAGCTCGCTCGGCGCGTTGGCGCCTAGCTTGCCTTCCACATACGATTGAACTCGCATGGAACTTGAGGCGCTCCCCTACACGCTGCTGATCATCCTGGCGGAGTTCAGCGTTGGCAGCCTGATCGCCGTGCTGATCGCGGACGCGCGCGGGATGGTGGTGCAGAGCTTCGTGAAGCTGTCCGCTGTGTTCGTTGTCATCGGCGCGGGACTGGCCTTGCTCGCATCGTTCGGCGTGAGCGGTCCGGCGTTCGGCGGCTACCAGGTGGAGGAACAACTCTACACTCCTATTCGAACGCTGCTGGCTGTCTTCCTGGCGATGACGCTCCCTTACCTGGCGTTGGTCTATCGCGGACAGCGCCAAGCGTCGTTGCGCTACGGCGCGGCGACCGCGGCGATAGGCGTCGCGCTCCTGGGCCTCATCGCGTACCAGATCAGCGCGCCGACATGGGGCTTCGCGGGCGTGCTGCTCAGCCTGCTGGTAGGCGCGCTGGCGTTAGGCTTCGTGAACGAGTCGATGGTGCTGGGGCACTGGTACCTCGTTTCGCCGAAGCTGCCGGGCAAGCCACTTCAGGAGCTGACGTTCCTGCTGCTGCTCGCCGTTGCGCTGCAGATTGCGCTTGTCGTGCTGAACGCGTCGATTCCAGTGCGGGACGCGCCCGATACGTCGGCGGCGCTGGCCGGCAGCCTGGGCTCCAATCCAGCGTTCTGGCTGCGGGTTGGGGTCGGGCTGGCGTTCCCGCTGGCGCTGGCATACATGGCGTGGCAGTCCGCGAAGGAGCACTCGATGATGAGCGCGACGGGGCTGCTGTACATCGCCGTGGGGGCGGTGTTCACCGGCGAGCTGCTGGCGCGCGGGATCCTGTTCGTGACGGGCGCGCCGGTGTGACGGATGATCTTTTCGATCCGCTTGCCGCAGGTTGCGTTGGTGGCTGCAGGCCATGTTCCGATGCTAGCGCCAGCAGCGAATAGCTCCAAGCGTTAGATGTCACTGTGCGAGACAACGAAGGGGGCCCATCCGGTAAGGAAGGGCCCCCTTTGCAAAACCGCGTTATCGACGGCTACCGGTAGTTGCAGACGTGGAAGAAATGTTTGA
>JBKKBW010000224.1:0-1866 GCA_046713635.1 Dehalococcoidia bacterium | reverse complement strand
GCCCATGGCCGGGCGCGACCAACGGCATCCCGTGCGCGAGCTCGCCGATGGCTTTCGCTACATCATTCGCCATCCCACGTTGCCATACGTTCTCTTGATGGGCTTTGTTCCGATTGTGCTGGCAATGCCGTACCGGCAGTTCTTCCCGGTGTTCCAGGAAGAGGTGTATCACGTTTCGGACGAGTGGGTCGGTGTGATGGGCGCTGTCATGGCGCTCGGAGCGTTCATTGGCGCGCTGGGAGTAGCATCACTCTCGGACACGTCGCGGCGGTCTCAGATCCAGATGGCGTTAGGCCTGTCGTTCGGCGTGGGTCTGATGCTGCTGGGCGCGGCCCAGACCATCGAGTTCGGACTGCTCGCCCTCCTCTTCGTCGGCTTCGCCTCGAACGCGTACTGGGCGCTCAATAGCACGCTGGTGCTCTCGTCTTCCAGCCCCGAGTACTACGGACGCGTGATGAGCGTCTACATGATTAGCTGGGCGGTAAGCCCCTTCGTCGCGTTCCCGGAAGGTGCGCTTGCCGATGTGATCGGCATCCAGTGGCTCGTTGCAGGCGTCGGCGCCGCGCTGGTCGTGCTGCTCCTCGCCATCTTTGTCCTCCTGCCCGGCCAGCGGAAGGTCGGGGAGGCTGAGCTCGCCTCCGCGCCGGCGGAGTAGATCCCTTACGGCGGTAGGCGCCCGATTAGTCCCGCGTCGTACTGCAGGATCAGCGCTGCATCGACAGACGTTACGCCGCCATCGCCGTTCGCGTCCGCATCGCCGGAGCACGGAAGTTCCTTTAGCAGTCCAGCCGTGAGCTGCAGTACCAGAGCCGCGTCGATACTGTTGATCGATCCGTCGCAGTTCGCGTCGCCCACGTCGTCGAGCGGTGTGAGCGTAGGCGTCGGAGTCGCGGTGGGCCCGGCGGGCGTCGTCGGGAGCGAGGTAGCAGTGGGAGAAGGCTTGGTTTCGTTAGGAATCATGTACGAGACAGTATTGCCGCCGTACTCAGCGACGTAGATCGCGCCCGTGGGGGACACGGCAACGTCGAGGGGTGCATCGAACTCGTCTGCCAGGTCGGGTATTTCGAGGACGCTCCGGCCGTCCGCTGACAGTAGCGCTATCGAAACGCGGTCGCGAATGAACTGTGCGATGACGATGCCACCTTCAAGTTCGCCGGCAAAGGCGCTCGATGTATACTCTGCCATGCCGTTGCAGGAGCAGTGGCCCGGCAGAACCTCGATAGGCCCGGTGTATCCCGGTCCGCTCCCAACCAACGGCGAGCGATACGTGCACTGGCGGGGATCGGTGCGCCCTCGGTTGCGGTTCGGTGCGCCGTAGTAGTTGCCCTCTTCGATCAGGTTCAACTCGTCGGCAACGCTCGTCAAGCCACTGTCAGTCGTACAGTCTAACGATGTGCCCTGACCTAGCGCGCCGTTGTCGGTTGCGTAGATATGTCCGTTGCTGTGCAGCAGCACATCGTACGGGTTACGGGTGCCCGCCGCGTACACCGAAACATCCCCACCTGTCTGGTTGATGTTGTCGTTCGTAGGCGGGCCTGATGAGTACGTGATGCGACCATCGAAGCCGTCGGCGTGGATGCCGGCGACGAGTATGGCAGCGGAAAGCGGGGTCTCGTGCCAGTACGAGGCGCTCCCGGGTGGGTCGGCAATACCTGCGTCTGTCGCCGATCCCTGTGCGATGAACAAGCGTCCGCTGCCGTCGAAGGCGATGCCGTTCGTGAGGTGGTTCAGCGTCGGCGCCGATGTTGGGAGGCCCGTGATGATGTCGTCGCGCGCCCAGGTTGGCGCGGTGAACTTGCTCACGATGCCCTGATAGCCAGCCGGCGCTGTTTCATCTTGGCCGGAGGCGTAGAGGGTCATCGGGGC
>JBKKBW010000223.1:0-1615 GCA_046713635.1 Dehalococcoidia bacterium | reverse complement strand
CCATCGTCAATCGAGACTCTTCAAGAACTTGATCAACACCTCGTTGACTTCCTTCGGACGTTCCTGCTGCGTCCAGTGCCCGGCGCCCTCGATCATGACGAGGTCGCGCAGGTCCGAGCAGTTGGCCTTCATCGCGTCCATGCTAGTAAACGCGAGCACTCCGTCCTTGGACCCGCCGATGAACAACGCGGGCTGCGTGACCTTCGCATCCGCGAGCTGCGGCAAGTCGTGCCAGTCGCGGTCCATATCGCGGTATCGATTCAATCCACCGCGGAAACCGGTGCGTTTGAACTCATTCGCGAAGACATCGACATCGGCTTCTGTGAGCCAGCCCGGCAGCTTTTCCGGGTTCTCCATGCCGGTCAGGAACAGGTCGCCCTTCTTCTTGCCGAGGAAGCCCGCCGGTACGGCATCGCCGGAGGCTGCGCAGAGAAACGTCCGCAGCGTCTTGCGTGGGTCGGCCTCCAGCTCCTTCTCGGCCACGCCCGGCTCCTGGAAGTACAACATATAGAAGAAGTTGTCTTTGAAGACGGCCTTAAAGAGATCTGTGGGCGGGGCGGGCGAGCGCTGGAGGAACGGCACGCTGAGCCCGACGACGGCGCGATAGCGGTCCGGATGCAGCACTGCGCTGTTCCACGCCATAGGCGCCCCCCAGTCGTGTCCGACGACGACGGCCGTCTCCGCGCCGAGCGTGTCGAGGATGCCGAGCGCGTCCGCCAGGTGATCCTTCATGCCGTAGTCCTCGATGTTCGGTGGCGCGTCCGACTGTCCGTAGCCGCGGATGTCGGGCGCGACGGCGTGGTAGCCGGCCTCGGCGAGCGCGGGGAGCTGGTGCCTGTAGGAGTACCAGAGCTCCGGGAAGCCGTGCAGCATCAGCACGAGCGGGCCTTCTCCCGCCTCCGCGATGTGCATGTTGATGCCGTTGGTCTTGATCGTGCGGTGCGTAGTCTCGATCATGGTCGTTGCCTTTCTCTACTTGCGTTGGGGCCGAGGAGATTATGGTCGATGGTGCGGCCTTGAAGCAAAGCTGGCGATGACGTCAGCATTCAAAAATCTTCGATTGAATTGCAGTTTTTCTTTTTTTCGAATCTGTTTCTGCACGGATCTTTTGATTGATCCTCATCCAAGTCAAGGCGACGAGGTGGATTATGCTTGGGAATAAGGGGCTCTTTCTTAGTCTCCGCCCTGGGGCGAGCTGCGCTCGGCAGGGCGTCCTTCCGCGGAAGGACCAATGCGCCCCTACAGTCGCGTGGCCGAAGATGCTTGTGCCCAGGAACAGCCATGCGCCAACGTTACGCCAGATGCGAAATAGCTCCAAGCGTTTGGTGGCACTGCGGGGCATGTCAGCTAGTGAGGCAGCTCGTCTTCCAGCAGGTGGTAGAACTCGTCGCGGGCGCGGCGTTCCACCCACGGCGTGTGCCCACACTCTGGTAGCAGCACGAACCGGAAGTCCTTCAGCAAACGAGCGAGCGGCCCGCGCACACCAGCGGCGGGATGCGGGTCGTACGCTCCGTGAATCGCCACGACCGGACACAAGACCTTCGACGCCAGATCGAGCAGCTTGCCGCTCCCGCGTAGCTCCGCGGCCTCCGGCCAGACGGACGCATAGATCTCG
>JBKKBW010000222.1:0-4239 GCA_046713635.1 Dehalococcoidia bacterium | reverse complement strand
GACGGCGTTCCACGACTTCTACGAAAAGTGCCGCGTCGTAGATCCGGAGAACCTCGAGCTTTCCAAGGCGAGACTGCAGCTCGTTGCCGCCGCGCAAGTGGTCTTGGCGACGGCGCTGGAGCTCATGGGCATGTCCGCGCCGGATAAGATGTAGTTTGTCGAACGCAAGCGTGAGACGAACAGGCTCGAAGTTTGAGAGCCGGGTTAGATGACTGATCTCCCCCCTACCCCACCGCACGCGCTCGAAGTGGCGATCGCCGCCGCCGAAGCCGCGGGCGCCATCGCGCTTGACGAGTTCCGCAAGCCGCAGAGTGTCTCGGTCAAGGGCCGCGGCAACCTTGTCACCGAGACCGACTTTCGAATCGAGCGATTCCTGCACGAAACGTTCCGCCGAGAGTTCCCCGGCCATGCCATCCTGTCCGAAGAAACGGCGGCGGACACGCCGATCGAGGGCTGGGCCTGGGTCATCGACCCGCTCGACGGCACGAAGAACTTCGTCAGCGGCATCCCATTCTTCTGCATCAACATCGCGCTCTGCTTCGACGGTCAGCCCGTTGTTGGAGTAACCTACGACCCGAACCACGCCGAGTGCTTTTCGGCTGAGCTGGGTGCTGGGGCGTTCGTCAACGGTCAGCGGATACATGCGTCAGGCAAGGCAACGGTCGAGCAGTCTGTCCTGGGCGTAGACATCGGCTACGACAATGAGCGCGGGGGCGCCGTGCTCCAGATGGTGCACAAGCTCTTCCCGCAGATGCAGGCGCTTCGCATCCCGGGCAGCGCCGCCCTCGGATTTGCGTACGCGTCGTGCGGCCGCTACGACCTCTTCGTTCATCGCTACCTGCTGCCATGGGACGTTGCGGCCGGTATCCTCCTTGTAGAGGAGGCCGGCGGCCTGATCACCGGCGAGTCCGGCGCACCTGTCGATATCATGTCCCAGACCGCCGTCGCCGGCGGCGAACGGGTGCATGCCGACTTCCTCCGCTGGCAGCAAGCGCACGAAATGGAACTCCAGATGACGACCCTGTCCCAGCCATGACTCGCCGCCGCACGTTTCTGCTAGCAGCGGTAGCCGGGGTCGCATGCCTCGCCCTCGGCGGCTGCTCCTCCGGCCGCGATAGTAGTCCACCGAACGGCGGCGCGACGGCTGCTCTCGGTACGCAGCCACCCGGATCAACCGCCACCGCACCCACTATCGCGCCAGAGGAAGCGTTGCGCACCTATGTGCAACGCCGCTTGAGTCAGGGATTCGTCGCGGACTGCGAGGAAGCCAGGCGGCCCGATGATGTCGGGAAGCAGTGCGCCCGCAAGCTAGGTGAACGCAACGGACTCGTCGCGTTCGCACTCGGTCCCACGTTCAGCGAGTACACGCGGATCATGATCCTGCAGCAGCAGGACGGCGGCTGGACTATCGCGCGTCAGGAGACGCGTGATCCGGACAACCCGGACGTGCCTGGCGTGCCGTGGCCGCTCGCTGTCGGCGCGGAGGTTGTCGTCGCGGGGACCGCGCCGGACTGCCTCAGGGTACGCCAGGAGCCGGCCAACACCGGCATCGAGCTTGCTTGCATACCTGATGGGACTACGGTGACGATCATCGCCGGGCCCGTGGGCGCTGATGACATCCAGTGGTGGCAATTGGAGGGGCAGGGTTGGGCCGCCGCCGACTATCTGCGCTATCCAGACTCCGGCGTGGCGGAGCCCACAACCGAGGAGTAGCTATTCGCGGAAGAACCCGCGCAGCGCGCTGGAAGTCTCCTCCGGCGCTTCTTCGGGGAGGAAGTGGCCGCACGGCAGCTCTACCACACGCACGTCGACGCACCACTCGTGCCAGATCTCCGACGCGCCTAGACGCGCGAGGCCACGCTGGCCAACGAGGGCCAGCGTCGGACATGCGATCCTTCGCTTGCCCACGTCTTCGACGTCCATCTGGAAGTCCACAGTCGCCCCGGCGCGATAGTCCTCGCAGCTCGCATGAACGCCTTCCGGCGTACAGAAGCAGCGTGAGTATTCAGCAACAGCAGCCTCATCGAACGCACCAATGCCGCCCGCGCACCAGCGGTCAAGCGACGTGAGGAGATAATACTCAGGGTCCGCTCCGATCAATCGTTCCGGAAGATCGAACGGTTGAATCAGCATGAACCAGTGGTAATACGCTGTCGCGATCAGGCGGTTGACATTCGAGTACACATCGAACGTCGGAACGATATCGAGCACCGCGAGCTTCGTCACAACGTCCGGATGGTCGATCGCCATCCGGTACGCGACACGTCCACCGCGGTCGTGACCGGCGACGGCGAATCGCTCGTAGCCCAGACTCTGCATCACCTCGATTTGGTCTTGCGCCATCGCCCGCTTGGAGTACGCCGCGTGGTCGTCGCCGCCAGCGGGCTTCGAGCTGTCGCCATAGCCGCGCAGGTCAGCCGCAACGACAGTGAAGTCGCGCGCAAGCTCTGGCGCTACGCGATGCCACATAACATGTGTCTCCGGGTAGCCGTGCAACAACAACAGCGGCGGCCCCTTGCCGCCTACGACAAGGTTGATCGTCGGACCGCTTGTCACGACCTGCTTGCGCTGAAAGCCCTCAAACATTACTCGGTGCTCCTACCACGTCCACCAGCCAGTGACGGAGCAGATCGAACAACTCGTCGGCGCAGGAGGCAAGCGAGTGATTGGCCTCCTCGTACAGGACGAGGCGCTTCGGTTCACACGCGCGATCGTAGATATCGCTGCTCGCTGCACAGTCGAGCATCGTATCAGCCGTACCGTGGACGAGCAGCAATGGACGCGGCGAGAGTCGTTCGACGGTTCGCGTGCCGTAGAGCTGCGGCGAGAGCGCTGCTACGGCCATGACAGCATCGGACAACTCTCCGGCCTTGATCACCACGGCCGCGCCGAAACTGTGCCCAACTAGGGCCACACGTTTCGCCCCCAGTCCCTTCAGCAGCGACAGCCCTCCAAGCACATCGAGCACGCATTCTTGAAACTCGCCTGGTTGCCGGTAGTGCAGTCGAAGGCTCGTCAGGCCAGGGCGCTCGTCCGGCGCAAGGAGCGCCTCCGCTAGACGCTCGTAGATAGCGTTCGCCGGGCCGTGGAGCCCGCCCAGCGCCCCACCGACAAAGATTGCGGCGCCGGCTTCTCCCTCACAGGCATGCAGAACAGCTTTGATCTCCCCACGTGTCGTCTTGATGACGAGGGCCAATGCGCCACTGGCTTGTTCAGACGAAGCAACGCCTTCGATCGCGAGCTCCAGATCCTCCGACAAGTCGTCGGGCTCTGGCGGAACGCCGGAGCGAAGCACGCTACTTCGCTGACGCTTGACGCCGCTGCACGAAGCTACGCATGCGCCTCAACGCCTCTTCGAGGACGTCAATCGGCGCCGTGTAGCAGACGCGAACGTGTCCGACGCCAAACTGACCGAAGGCGGAGCCAGGCACCACAGCGACCTTCTCCTCTGTGAGAAGGCCCTCCGAGAATGCTTCGTCGCTCAGACCCGTCGAGCTAACCGAGGGAAAGCAGTAGAACGCGCCTTGTGGTTCTACGCAAGAGAGGCCCATGCTGTTCAGCTCGCGCACCATGAGCTGGCGGCGCTTGTCGTACTCACCAACCATCCCTCGAACGTCTTCTTCGCCGCTGTGGAGCGCTTCGAGCGCGGCATACTGCGCCGCTGTGGGCGCCGACATCATGACGTACTGGTGAACGCGCATCATCGCCTCGGTGATGTCGACGCGTGCGCACGTGTACGCGAGGCGCCAGCCCGTCATGGCGTAGGCCTTCGAGAAGCCGCCCATCAGCACTGTGCGATCGCGCATTCCCGGCAGCGAAGCGACACAGGTGTGCTCGACTCCATAGACCAAACGATCGTATATCTCGTCTGATATGACGAAGAGGTTGTGCTTTTCCGCGACCGCAGCGACCGCCGCCATGTCTTCTCGGTCCATGACAGCTCCGGTTGGGTTCGCGGGGAAGCCGAAGAACATCGCTTTTGTTCTGGCCGTAACTCTGGACTCGAGGTCCTCCGCGCGAATCTTGAAGTTGTTCTCCGCAGTCGTCGGCACCGGGACGAAGACGCCGCCTGCCAGAACAATGCTCGGCATGTAGGCAACGTATCCCGGATCGGGTGATAGCACCTCGTCTCCTCGATCGATCGTCGCCAGCATGGCGAGCTGAATACCTTCGCTCACCCCAGTGGTGACGATAATCTCAGTCGCTGGATCGTACTCCACCCCGTACAGGCGATAGAGG
>JBKKBW010000221.1:0-8529 GCA_046713635.1 Dehalococcoidia bacterium | reverse complement strand
TGGATGCGGCCCTGCGCCTCGGTTTCAGGCACACGCTGCACACGATGAACGCCGGTCTCGTACTTGAGGCGCGAGTAAGCGCCCTGGCCATGAATCCCGAAGATGATTTCCTTGAACCCGCCGATGCCCGTGCGATTGCTAGAAAGCAGCTCCGTCTTCCAACGCTGCCGTTCCGCGTAGCGGCTGTACATGCGATAGAGGTCTGCGCCAAAGAGCGCCGCTTCGTCGCCACCCGTGCCGGCTCGTACCTCCATGATTACGTCGCGATCGTCGAGCGGGTCCTTCGGGAGCAACGCCTGCCTGAGCTGCTCCTCCAGCTCGCCGCGCTGCAACGAGAGCGTGGCGACTTCGTCTTTAGCGAGCGCCGCCATTTCTCCATCGTTGGCTTCGGCCAGCGATTTCGCCTCTTCAAATGCCTTGTCTACCCCACGATATTGCCGGTATAGCGCAACAGCATCCGCGATCGACGCGCGCTCACGCGCGAGCGACTGAAGGCGCTCGTAATCGGCGGCGACTTCGGGCCGGCCCATCTCGGAGGTGATCTCCTCAAAGCGCCGTTCGATGCTCGTCAGGCGGTCCCACATGCTCATCGTTGGTTCTCACAAACAGGCCCCCACATGCCTGGGGGCCATTGTTGCGCTTCCAAGGCAAAGTATAGCAGCGCGCCACTAGAGCGCTAAGTCTGTGGTGCTGTCCAGAGCCACAGCGGCTACGACGTCGTTTGACATGCGGTCGTTCTCGCGCTGAAGATGAGGTATGGATAGCAAGCCCAGCATATCGATCGAGTACTGCGTGGGTTGCGGCTTCCGTGGCCGTGCCGTGTGGCTCGCACAGGAACTCTTGGCGGTCCTGGAGTCAGACGTAGGGAGTCTTGCGCTGATACCGGGCAGCGGCGGCGTTCTCATCGTCCGCGTAGGCGAGGATGTGGTCTTCTCGAACAAGGATGCAGGCCGATTTCCAGAACCCCGCGAGCTCAAGGATGCTCTTCGCGAAAAGCTCGGCCTAACTGCTGTGCCTCGACACGGGTAGTAGACATAACTCTCCATCAGGTTCCAGGTCTTTATGCCGTTACTTAAGGGGAGAGGCCTCACATTAGGGGCCGGAGTGCGTCATGTTCGGTACTGCACGGCGAGATAGAGCGTTCAAGGACTACTGCCTCATCCTCCAGGTTCACCCGGAGGCAGACGCGGCAATGGTCGACGCTGCCTATTGGCATTTGGCGAAGCGTTACAACGCGGCCACGGCGTACGATCCCCAGGCAAAGGCAAAGCTGGAGGAACTAAACGAAGCCTACATTGTGCTCGGCTCCGCCGAAAAGCGAGAGGCGTATATGAAAGTCCGCACGCAGGTGCTTGGGGAAGGCGCTCTCCCGCAAGCACCGGGCCCTATGGCGCCAGCACCACCACTGGCCGTCATGTCCCGCCAGCGGCCCCAAGAGAGAGGCTCGTCCGAGGCGCCGGACGAAGGTAGCCGGAGTGGGCTAGGCGCCCTGGTAGCTGCCGCATCACGGCTGTTTCGCCCGCGCAGTCCACGAGGAAACCCGCGCCCAGCCCCTAAGGTTGTTGAGTCTCCGGGGGGCGCTGCGTCGGCCGGTAACTATCGGCGCGAGCAGCCGGGCCAGTTCGACAAACTGAAGGCGCAAACGGAGCAGCTCCGCAGCCTAAAGCCCAAACCGCCGGAACGCCTCGCCGGCGCCAGCGCTGAGCCAGGGAACCATGCTGAACCCCAAGCGCGACCCGATCGCGCGCAGATCGACAAGATGAGGGACCATGTTGATCGTCTGCGTGCCGCAGCCAAGGCGGCCGTGCCTGCCACCCCGATCGACGCCCAGGGCAGCGCGCCAGAGGCAGCGCCACTTGGACGGGCTGAAATCGAGCAGATCAAACGCGAAACCGAAGCGGTGCGCCGGCTCCGAACGCGGGGCGACGAACTCGACACGACACGTCCTAGCCCGTGAGACGGCGAAACGCGAGTCTAGGCGGCGGATGGCCGTCTAGAAGCGCCACTTCACAATGAGAATTATGATCGCACTATATACGTTATGTACAAACCAGATTCTCATGTGGGGACTTACGGCTCGGGGAAGGTGACCAGAGAGGTCGTACTCTCGACGCCCGAAATGGTCCTGATCGAGTCGCTGAGAATCGGCGGAACGTCAGATAGATCCTCCACCGCAATTTCAGCCACGATGTCGTACGGGCCCATCACTTCGTGCGCTTCAACAACACCTTTGATCTCGCGCAGCGCCGTATACACGGCCTTTGTGGTGCCCGGGTTTGCAACGATGAGTACGTAGGCCTTAATCATGGGTCACCTCCGTGCGTTCGCGCCCGCGTTGAGTGGATGTCTCACTTCTACACGTTCGGATGCCGCTCGTCAATGCGATTGGGTGCCCGCAGCGTTACGATTGCGTTAGGGTTGTCCCTTATGTCGATTAGTCCGCCTGAGCAGCGCGCGAAGTCCGACTATCACTCGCGGATTCCGGCTTCGGCGTGAACGCCATTCGATTACAATAGGCCCGTGACCGCCCTCACCGTCGACAAGTCCGTCGTCCGGCGGCTCGAACGGGCGCTGGGCCGCGACGCCGTCCTTTGGCGGCCCGAGGAGCTGCTCGCTTACGAGTACGATGCCACGATCGAGAAGGCGCAGCCCCAGATCGTCGTCTTTCCCACCGGCGCTGAGCAGGTCTCCGAGGTCATCCAAATCGCGCTCGAAGCGAAATTGCCCGTCGTACCACGAGGCGCTGGCACCGGGCTCAGTGGCGGCGCTGTAGCGGCGCTGGGCGGCGTTGTAGTGGCTCTGACGCGCATGAAGCGAATCCTGGAGGTCGATCCAGTCAACATGCTGGCCGTCTGCGAGCCCGGTGTGGTTAACCTGGACCTCTCGAAGGCCGTCGAGCCGCATGGCCTCTACTACGCGCCAGATCCCTCGAGCCAGCGTGCCTGCACGCTCGGCGGCAACGTCGCTGAAAACGCCGGTGGGCCGCACTGCCTGGCGTACGGCGTAACGACGAACCACATCCTCGGCCTCGAGGTCGTCCTGCCGGACGGCGAGATCACGTGGCTCGGCGGGAAGACGCGCGAAACGCCCGGCTACGACCTGCGTGGCCTTTTCGTCGGCTCCGAGGGCACCCTTGGCATCGTCACGAAGATCGTCGTGCGGCTGCTCCGCATGCCGGAGTCGACGCGGACGATGCTCGCCATCTTCGACGAAGTCGACCAGGCTTCGACCGCCGTCTCCGCGATCATCGGCGCCGGAATCGTGCCCTCTGCGCTCGAGATGATGGACCGCGAGATCATCCGCGCCGTCGAGCCCGCGCTCCACGTCGGCTATCCGATGGATGCCGGCGCGGTCCTGCTGATCGAGGTCGACGGGCTGCACGAAGCGGTCGCCGAACAGGCTTCCGCTGTCAGAGACGTTTGCGTCGCCCAAGGGGCCCGCGAAGTCCGCGAGGCGGAAGATGCTGCCAACCGCGCGCAGCTCTGGGCCGGACGTAAGGGCTCGATCAGCGCGCTCGGGCGTCTCGCGCCCAACTACTACGTGCTCGACGGCGTCGTTCCGCGCACGAAGGTGCCCGAGGTGTTGCGCAGCGTGTACACGATCTGCGAGCGTTACGGCTTCCCGGTCGCGAACGTCTTCCACGCGGGCGACGGCAACTTGCACCCGAACATCCTCTTCGACGAACGGACGCCGGGCGCCACGGCGCGCGTGCTGGAGGCCGGCGCAGAGATCATGCGCCTCTGCGTCGATGCCGGCGGCAGCATCACCGGGGAGCACGGCGTCGGCGCGGAAAAGCGCAGCTTCATGGAGTGGATCTTCTCGGCCGCAGATATCGACGCGATGGCGAAGGTGAAGGCCGCCTTCGGCTCGAACGAGTTGTACAACCCGTGCAAGATCTTCCCCACAGGTAAGGGCTGCGGCGAGGTGAGCCAGTCGCAAGTGCAACGCGTCATGGCGCAGGTCGGGCCGGACGCGTATGTCTAGAACTGCAAAGCTATGACGAAGACACCCATACCGGCTACGGCGGACGAGATCACCGTCGATTGGCTCAACAACGTATTGCGTAAGTCAGGCGTATTACAGGGCGCGACGATTCGCTCGTTCGAGCGAGAAATTATCGGCGGAGATATCGGCTTCGTCGGCGAGCTCTCGCGCGTGACGCTCCACTACGACAAGCCGGCGCCGACAGCCCCTGCATCTGTCATCGCCAAGCTTCCTACCCGCGTCGAGGCAGTCCGGAATATCTCCCAGGCGTTCGGGTTCTACGAGCGCGAGGTCAACTTCTACAGGGATCTGGCGGAGCTCGTCGACGTGCGCACTCCTCGCTGCTACTACAGCGAGATCGAGCCGCCGCCCGGTGGGTTCGTTCTGCTGCTGGAAGACCTTGCGCCAGCTCGCGCGGGCGATCAGCTCGCCTCGTGCTCGTTGGAAGAAGCTCGAACTGCGTTGAGCGCGCTGGCTAAGCTGCACGCGCAGTGGTGGAACAGTCCCCGCTTCTCAGAGTTCACCTGGCTGCCTGCAGTCGACGATCCGGTCCTGAGGCAGGTACTACCTGCGATCTATCAGCAATCGTGGCCGTTTTTTGTTGAGAAGTTCAGCGGCCAACTGCCGGAGGCGATTTTCGAAATCGGCGAGCGATTTGGGAAGAGCTTCGCGACGCTTGTGGACGGACTGGAGACCCGACCTAGCACGCTTGTCCATACCAACTTCAGGCTCGACAACATGTTCTTCGATCTCGCGGACCGCAGTCCGTTCGCGCTGATCGACTGGCAGCTTGTTCAGCGCGGCCCCGGCACGACAGACGTAGCGTATTTTCTCGCGGGCAACTTCTCAATCGACATCAGGCGCGAGCGCCAGACGGAGCTGCTGCATGTCTATCACGACGCGTTGCTGAGCCATGGCGTCGCTGATTACCACCTCGACGACTGCCTGGAGGACTATCGGCGGGCGGCGCTCTTCATGATGATCTTCCTCGTCACGGGCCGTGAGCAGGTGGACATGGACGAGTACGGCGACCGAGCTCAGACGCTCATCGACACGATGATGGAGCGTTACACAACGCCGATCCTGGACCTGGATGCCGCGGAGTTCTTGCCGGCGTGAATGCTCTTAGCGGTCCTGGCGTGACAGAAGCCGTGCCGCGCGGCGACAACTCTCTGCTGAATTTCATTGGAGGTGTCATTCTCGGAGGGCCGGCTGGGTTTATGCTGGGCCTCGCTGCAATCGCAATATTCATTGGCTTGCCTCTGCCTGCCAACGACCAACACCACGCGCGTATGGCGTTAGCCGCTACGGCTGGCTCGATCGGCCTGCTCGCGAGTGCTGCGCTCCTCACTGCCATTGTCATACAGCGAGGTCGGGCGTTCGCTGGCGGTACGGTGCTTGGATGTCTGTTCGCGGCCGTCATATGGTTCTTCGTGATCGCGGCTTCAGCAGGAACGCGGTAGTTATGTCCGTCGACGTCCCCGTCGCCACCTTCGCTGTCGAGGGCCTAACGCCGTCCTCCATCGTCGAGCCATCGACCATCGACGAGCTGTCGGCCGCCCTACGCGACGCCAACGACCGCGGCGCGGCCGTTATCCCCTGGGGCGCGGGCCGCCACATGTCGATTGGCAACGTGCCGGCTCGATACGACATCGCGCTGCGCACAACGAAGCTCGACCGTGTGATCGAGTACGAGCCCGCCGATATGACGGTCTCCGTCGAGGCCGGGATGACGTTCGGTGCGCTGCAGGCGCTGCTTGCCGAACATGGCCAGTTCCTGCCCATCGATGCGCCATCCGACGCGACAGTCGGCGGCGTGCTCGCTGGGAACCTGAGCGGGTTCTGGCGACACGCCTACGGGCTGCCGCGCGACTGGCTGATCGGCTGTCGCTTGGTGGTCGCGGACGGCACGATCATTAAGGGCGGCGGGCGAGTTGTGAAGAACGTTGCAGGCTACGACACCCCGAAGCTCGCAGTTGGCTCGCTCGGGACGCTCGGCGTGATCGCGGAGGCGACGTTCAAGCTCGCGCCGCTCCCACCGGTACGAGAGACGCTCGTGGTCCAGTGCGAAACGATTGCAGGAGCCGCAAAGCTCGTGTTCGCCGCGGACGAGCGCTCACTGGCGCTCAGAGAAGTTGCCTTTCGACAAGTGGAGAGCTTGGTAGAAGTAATGTTTGGGCTTGCCGGTACAACGTCGGCGGTTGAACGGACACGTCGCGAGATCGAGCAACTCAGCACGTCCGAGCGCCGCGAGAGCCCTGCGCAGAGCACTGAAGGTCGCCACAACCACAGTGACATGCCCACCACGATCGAAGCCCAGGTTCTGCCATCGGACGTTGTCCGCTTTTGCGAGCACGTGGCTGTGAGCACGACAAGCCTCGTCGCCTATCCGACAACGGGCCTTGTGGACGTAGCGCTCGTCGGCGATGAGCCAGACGAGACCTCCCGAGTCATACATGAAACGCGTCGTTATGTCAGCGACCTCGGCGGCTCGCTCGTTGTCATGTCCGCGCCTGCTGAGGTGAAGAAACGCATCGATGTCTGGGGTGATGTCGAGAGCCTCAGCGTCATGCGCGCGCTCAAGCAGCAGTTCGATCCGAAGTCGACGCTCAACCCGGGCCGCTACGTCGGAGGCATCTAGCGTGGCAGAGCTCGAGATCCACGACCGTCCATCCGACGCTGACATGAGCCAGTGCGTGCATTGCGGCTTCTGTCTGCAGCAGTGCCCGACGTACCTCCAGCTCGGCAACGAGGCCGATTCGCCGCGCGGACGCATCCACCTGATCCGCGCGCTAAACGACGAGCGCGTCGAGCCAACCGGGCCGCTCGTCAAGCATCTGGACCTCTGTCTACAGTGCCGCGCCTGCGAGACGGCGTGTCCGTCCAGCGTGCCCTTCGGGCGCATCATGGAGGACGGCCGCGCGATGCTCGTCCAGCAGGGCCGCTTGCCGCTCTCGTGGAAGCTGCGAGTGATGTTGTTACGTCAACTCTTCCCGCACCAGCGCCGCCTACGCGCCCTGTTCGGTCTGCTGCGTCTGTATCAGCGGAGTGGCCTCCAGCGTCTCGTCCGTGCGACACGCGTCCTGAGATTGCTGCGCCTCGCTGACGCAGAATCGATGCTACCCGACGTGCCGTCATCCCGTAGGGGCGGGTTTCAAACCCGCCCTGTCCAGCCAGATATGAAGCGCGTCGCGCTGCTCACGGGCTGCGTCATGCCGCTCCTCTACGCCCGCACGCACGAAGCGACAGTACGCGTCCTCGAACGCAACGGCTGCCGCGTCATCGACGCGCAAGCGCAGGTCTGCTGCGGCGCGCTCAATCTACACGCTGGCGACCGCCGCACAGCACGCGAGCTGGCGCGCAAGAACATCGATGCGTTCCTCGACGCGAACGTCGACGCGATTATCGTCAACTCTGCCGGCTGCGGATCATCGATGAAGGAGTACGCAGAGCTGCTCAAGGAAGACCCTGAATACGCGGAGAAGGCGCATCGATTCGTTTCGCTCGTCCGAGACGTGACGGAGTATCTGGCCGAATTACCGTTCGAAAAGCCGCGCAGCCCCCTCCCCTACCGCGTCACGTACCAGGATTCCTGCCATCTCGTGCACGCGCAGAAGGTGCGCGCCGCACCGCGCGAGCTGTTGCGCAGCATCTCAGGACTTCACCTAGTCGAGATGGACACGCCCGATCGGTGTTGCGGTAGCGCGGGCGTCTACAGCTTCGCGCAGCGCGAGATGTCGCTGCGCGTGCTCGACGACAAGATGGCGGAAGTCGCTACGACGCACGCCGAAGTCATCGCGACCGCCAACCCGGGCTGCATGATGCAGCTCGAGGCAGGCCTGCGGCGGGAGAAGCTGCCCGGTCGCGTTGTACACGTGATCGAACTGCTGGACGAGGCGTACGCGGCGGAGGAAGTGCAGTCCTGATGCCCTTCCACTGGCTCCTAATAGCGATGATGGCGACACTCATACTCGCCCCGTTTGTTTGGGCTGCGATATTCGCTCTCACGCAGGTGAAACGAGGCTGGCGAGTCCTTTATGCAAGCTGGGCGCTGGTGATAGTTGTTGCCATTGCGCTGCCCATGATCATTCCCTATGCCATCTGGCCTCCCACTGATCCAAGGTTCAATCGCCCTATGTCTACGGAGGAGGTCTTTCAAAACTGGGCGCGCACGCAGGTGCCAGAAACTCGTTATCTTCCGGCAACTGTAAGCGTGGAGGCAGGCCCGCTCCTCGCCGCGCCGGTGGGATGCGGTGGCCCAGCTCGGCTGCACGAGGTGCCCAGAAAGTACCGAGCTACCGTGACGGTACGCGGGCCGTATGGCGTGCCGATAGAACGCTACACCGTCACGTGCGCCGGGTTGGATGAATACAGACCGTCGGCGTTCGTCCTTATAGCATTGTTGCTCACCGGCGCCGGTGTTCTAGCAGTCTCGATGCCGTTCATCGCCGTTCGCAGGCTGCGCTTACAGCACGCGCCGGCGAATCGACTCGTGGGCGCCTAGCATAACCCTACGTATACGTAGCGCTGAAGTAGTCCCAGACG